>JBDTXW010000141.1:0-7394 GCA_040005975.1 Betaproteobacteria bacterium
AGGGCGGACCTTACGGCACGACCTGCGCGCGCGTCGGCTGCATGCCGAGCAAGCTTCTGATCGCCGCGGCGGAGGCCGCGCACGCGTGGTCGCGCCTGCCCGCGTTCGGCCTGCGGCCGGCGGGTCCGCTCGCCGTCGACGGCAAGGCTGTGATGGACCGCGTCAAGGGTGAGCGCGACCGTTTCGCCGGCTTCGTCGTCGACGACGTCGAGGCTTTCCCAGCCGCCGACAAGATACGCGGCCATGCCCGGTTTATCGACGATCACACGCTTCAGATCGGCGATGCGCTGACGATACGCGCGCCGCGCGTCGTCATCGCCACCGGGTCGTCGCCGGCGTATCCCGCCGCCTGGGATGCATTGGGCGACAGGATGATCGTCAATGACCACGTGTTCCAGTGGGAGACCTTGCCGGCCAGCGTGGCGGTGTTCGGTCCCGGTGTGATCGGCCTCGAGATCGGCCAGGCGTTGCATCGGCTGGGCGTGCGCGTCAAGGTCTTCGGCCGCGGCGGCGGCGTCGGACCGCTGTCCGATCCGGCGCTGCTCGAGTCGGCACGCCGGATCTTCGGTGCCGAGTTCTACCTTGACACGAATGCGCGCGCCGAAGTGTCGCGTCGCGCCGACCTGATCGAGGTCAGGTACCGCGCGCAGGACGGCAGCACCACGACCGAGCAGTTCGATTATCTGCTTGCGGCAACCGGCAGGCGTCCGAACCTGTCCGGACTCGGGCTCGAGCGGACGTCGCTCGCACTCGACGCGCACGGCGTGCCCTTGTTCGATCCCCGGACCGGGCAATGCGGCCGCTCGTCGATCTTCATCGCGGGCGATGTCAACAACGACCTACCGCTGCTGCACGAAGCCGCCGACGAAGGCCGCATCGCCGGCGAGAACGCCGCGCATTATCCGGACGTGCGGCCCGGCTTGCGCCGCGCCCGCATCGCGGTGGTCTTCACCGATCCTCAGATCGCGATCATCGGCGGCGGCTGGCGCGACGCGCAGCCGGTGCCGCACGTTGCCGGCGAAGTCTCGTTTCACAATCAGGGCCGCTCGCGCGTCATACTGCGCAACGAGGGGCTGCTGCACGTCTATGCCGCGGTCGAGGACGGCGCCTTCCTCGGCGCGGAAATGCTCGGTCCCGAAGCCGAGCATATCGGCCACCTGCTGGCCTGGGCGCTGCAGATGAAGCTGACCGTGCAGCAGATGCTCGACATGCCGTTCTATCATCCGGTGATCGAGGAAGGCGTGCGCACCGCGCTGCGCAACGCGCGCGTGAAGCTCAACGCCAAGCAGATGGAGCCGCGCGCCGCCTGAAGAGAAGGCATTGCCGCCTACAGGCGGTGCCCCTGGTCGCCGTCGCGAAAGCCGACGACTTCGCCATCGATTCCGCGGACCAACGCGAGCACCTTGAACAGTTCACCCATTTCGGCAGGCGACAGAAGGTTCTGCACCGCGGCGGCCTCGCGCAGGTAGGCGGTAGTGTTCGGATTGCCGCTGGCGGCCAGCGCGTCAAGGATGCCGCAGTTGATCAGGAAGCGCGCCTGCGTCGCATAGCCGCAGACGGTCATGCCGCCGGCGACGCCGGCGCGCGCGATGGCGCTGAAGTCAACATGCGCGGACAGATCGCTCAAGCCGGGCAGGAACAGCGGGTCGTGCACCGCGCGATGGCGGTAATGCGCGACCAGCGTCCCGCTCGCGCGTTGCGGATGATAATATTCGCCGGCTGAAAATCCGTAGTCGATGATGAGCAGCATGCCGGCATCGCAGCGTTCGGCAAGACTCAGGACCAGCGCCTGCGCGGCGGGATTGATCTCGCTGACGTAGTCGCCGTCGGCCGGAAACGCGGCCATCGCCGCATCGCGCAGCGCGCCTGGGGGCAAGGCTCTATCGGCGAGCGCAAGACGCCCGCCGGCAACCTGCACGCCGCGCTCGAACCACGTGCCGCGTTGCCGCGCGATCAAGTGCGGTGGCACGGCGTCGAGCACTTCGTTGGCGATCACCAGGCCGCGCCAGCGCGCGGGCAGCACCTCGATCCAGTCGACACGCGGCAACGACCCGGGCGCCCACTTGCCGAGGCAATCGCGTTGCCGTGCGGCGAGATCGGCGCTCACTTCGAGCAAGCGATAACGTTGCGGCGGGCGCTTGCATTCCTCCAGCGCGTTCAGCAGATCGGCGGCCAATCGGCCGGTGCCCGGACCCAGCTCGATCAGTTCGGCATGCGGCAAGCGGCCGATGATGTCGGCCGCCGGCACGGCCAGCGCGGCGCCGAACAGCGGCGTCATTTCCGGCGCGGTGATGAAGTCACCGGCCGCGCCGAACTTGCGGGCGCCTGCCGCGTAGTAACCCAGTCCCGGTGCATACAGCACGGCGCCCATGTAATCGGCGAACGAAATCCAGCCGCCGGCCTCGCCGATGGCCGCGGCAACGTATGCAAAGACCTTCTCGCCGTGCGCGCGCGCCTCGTGCGAAGGCGGCGGCAACCCAGCGCCGTCATTGCCGTGTGGAGCGGTGGACATCGATGTGATAGATTGGACGATTCGAAGCAGTGTAGCCGGAGCGCCGCGTGCAGGGCAAAGTGGTCTTGATCACGGGAGGTGCTAAACGCGTCGGCGCGGCGACTTGTCGGCGCCTGCATGCCGCCGGCGCCAAGTTGATGCTGCATTACCGCGAATCGGCCGGCGAAGCGCGACTGCTGCAGGCCGAGCTCAACCACCAGCGCAAGGACTCGGTCGCGCTGATCCAGGCCGACCTCCTCGACCTCGGTAAGCTGCAGTCGCTGATCGACCAGACGGTGCAGACTTTCGGCAAGCTCGACGCGCTGATCAACAACGCGTCGTCGTTCTATCCGACTCCGGTCGGCGAAATCACGGCAGAGAGCTGGGACGACCTGATCGGGACCAATCTGCGCGCGCCGCTTTTCATCGCGCAGGCCGCGGCCCCGGCGCTGAAGAAAACGCAGGGTTCGATCGTGAACATCACCGACATCCACGCCGAACGTCCGTTGAAGAACTACGTCGTCTACAGCGTCGCCAAGGCCGGACTGGTCGGATTGACGCGATCGCTGGCGCGCGAGCTAGCGCCCGAAGTGCGCGTCAATGCCGTCGCTCCCGGCCCGATACTCTGGCCCGACGACGAGTCGTTCGACGAGCTGTCGCGGCAGCGGATCATTTCGAACACACCGCTGAAGCGCGAAGGCACCCCGGAGGACGTCGCCAACGCCGTGCATTTCCTGCTGTTCGAAGCGACTTACGTCACCGGCGAGACGATCAACGTCGACGGCGGAAGGCATGTAGCGCTGTGAGCGCGGTGACACGCCTTCGCCGCGTGGCGACTCGCACTGCAAGCGCTTCGAGATACGGATCGACGATGCCGTGCGTGATCAACGACACGCGCGCGCGTTCGAGATAATCCTGCGACGAGCCGAAAACGCCCGCGGCGCTGGATAGCACGTCTGCCTGCTTCGTCAGCGACAGCTTGCCCGCGTATTGCGGGTGCCTGCGATCGACGACGAAGGCCAGCGCGGTCAGCGCGCGCGAACCGGCGCGCACGCGCAGCCAGCGTGGATGATAGGCGCCGACGACCATCTCGCGCCGCCACAGTAGCGCCAGTTCCGCCATTGCGCATTCCGCCGGCAGACGATAGACGACTCCGTGGCAAGACCCGCCCTGATCGAGCCCGAGTACCAGGCCCGGATCCTTGGTCGTGCCGCGCGATGCCAGTGACCACAGACAGAATCGGCGATGCTTGCCGCGCAAGGTCGCCGGTCTCGCTTCGGCGAAAGGAAACAGCGGATTCCACAACAGCGAGCCGTACGCGAATACCCACCAGTCGGCACGCGCCGGGCGCCGTGCCAGCACCGCCGCCAGCGATGCGGCAAGCGCGTCGTCGGAAAGCGTACGGTGGTGGTCGAGCGCATCGATATACACGGCGCGCATGCGGCCTTCCTCGAGGTCGCGGCGCGAGAGCGTCATCGTTCCACGCGAGCCCAGCTCATACGAGGCCGCGAAAAGGTAGCCGCCGCTCGCACCATTGCGCGACTGCGAGGAGCCTGTTCTCGCGCAACGTAGGCGCGGCGAGCTGCATCCCCAAGGGCAGCCCGTTCGGTGCCAGCGCGATCGGCAAGCTCAGCGCCGGAAAACCCGCGAGCGACCAAAGCGAGCAGCAGGACGGGTCGCCGGTCTGCGTCAGATCTTCAGGCGCGGCACCGGACGCCGGCGGCGTCAGCACGGCATCGAACCCGGCAAGCCAGTCGGCGAGCGCGGCGATCATCTGAGCGCGCCGGCCCATTGCGTCGGCATACGCGTCGGGCCCGATCGTACGCCCTTCGTCGAGGGCCGCATTGAGCTTGGCCGACATTCGTGCTCGCTCGCGATCCTGCAGTTCGCCGAGCTCTCGCGTCGCCTCGTGCAGCATGATGCGGCGAAGCTGCAGCGGCGCATCGTGGCATACCGGTGGCAGCGCGAGCGCGGTGATGCGCGCGCCGGCGCTGCGCAGCGCGCCGGTCGCGGCATCGAGCGCATCGCGTTGCTCACTGCTGGTAGCCACCCACGGAAACTGCGGGAGAAAGCCCAGCGCCGGCGCCGACTCGATCGCCGTGCCGGGCAGCGCGAACGAACCCTCGCCGGCGATAGCGCCTGCGAGCAAGGCGCAATCGGCGACGGTGCGCGCGAACACACCCAGCGTGTCCAACGTCGGACTGAAGCGGTGAATCCCGGCGAACGGCAGCAGGTCCTTGCCCGGCTTGAAGCCGACGATGCCGCAATAGGCGGCCGGGCGGATCACCGAGCCGTTCGTCTGCGTGCCCAGCGCCGCAGGCACCTGGCCCAGGGCGACGGCCGCCGCCGAGCCCGACGACGAGCCGCCGGGAGTGCAGGCAGCGTTCCACGGATTGCGCGTCTTGCCCGGATGCATGAACGCGAATTCGGTCGTCACCGTCTTGCCCAGGACCGTGCCGCCCGCCTGGGCGAGCCTGACGATACATTCCGCGTCCTCGCCGGGTACCGCACCGGCATAGATCGGCGACCCCATCTGCGTCGGTTCGCCGGCGGTAGCAATGATGTCCTTGACACCGATCGGAACGCCGGCAAGCACCGGGAAAGCACCCGATGCTCGCCGCGCGTCCTGCAAGCGCGCCGCCGCGAGCGCGTGCTCGCGATCGAGCCACGCCCACGCCTGGACATTGGCGTCGGTGGCATCGATCCGATCCAGCAGCGACTGCGTCAGTGCCGCGCAGGAAAGCGAACCCCTGCACAGCGCGTCGATCGCCGCCTCGAGCGTCAGCGCATAGGGTTCGGGCATCATCGCTCGGCGCGCACGAGCTTGACCGGACGCGGCCTGACGTCGGTTGCCGGTGCGGCGGCGGCCGGCAGAAAAATGGCCTGCAGGTCGTTGAGGAAGCGCTGTCCCAGCAGCGTCGGGCGGATGCGCTGGTGATCGCGCTCGATCAAACCGCGTTGCTCGGCTTCATCCAGTGCTTTCTGCACCAGCGTCAACGCGAAGCCGGTGCGTTCGGCAAAAAGCGCGACCGGAACCCCTTCGGTGAGCCGCAGCGCATTGAGCATGAACTCGAATCCGATCTCGGCGCGCTCGACCGGCCGCTCTTCGGAAAGCGGTGACCCGCCCTCGCTCTGCTCGATGTAGTGTTGCGGCTGCTTGTGCCGGACCTGGCGCACGACCCGGTCCGGAAACGATAGTTTGGAATGCGCGCCGGCGCCGATACCCAGATAATCGCCGAAGCGCCAGTAATTGACGTTGTGGTGACACTCGTGGCCCGGCCTGGCGTAGGCCGACGTCTCGTAGTGCACGTAACCTGCGGCGCTGAGCGTGGCCGCCACCGCATCCTCGATGTCCGCCGCGGTCTCGTCGTCCGGAAGTTGCGGCGGATAGCGATGGAACAGCGTGTTCGGCTCGATCGTCAGATGGTAGAACGACAGGTGCGGAGGCGAATATCGCAAGGCCTCGGCGAGATCGCTCCTGGCATCGGCCGGCGTCTGTCCGGGAAGCGCGTACATCAGATCGAGGTTCACGTTGCCGAAAATCTCGATCGCGGCCGCCGCCGCGGCGCGCGCTTCGTCCGCGTCGTGCACCCGCCCGAGCGCATGCAGGAAGCGCGGCTCGAAGCTCTGCACGCCGACCGACAGCCGGTTGACTCCCGCCGCCTTGAAGCCGGCAAAGCGCGCGCGCTCGAACGTGCCCGGATTGGCCTCCAGCGTAATTTCGGCATCCGGCGAAAGCGCGACGCGCGCGCGCACGCCAGCAAGTATGCGATCGATCGAATCCGGAGCGAACAGGCTGGGCGTGCCGCCACCGAAGAAAACGGTGTGTACGCGACGGCCCCAGATCGACGGCAGCGCGAACTCGAGGTCGGCGAGCAGGGCATCGACGTAGCGCGCTTCGGGAATTTCTCCGCGCCGCTCGTGCGAATTGAAGTCGCAGTACGGGCACTTTTTCAGGCACCAGGGAATGTGTAGGTAAAGCGCGAGCGGCGGCAGCGCGGCGAAACGCGGCGCCTGCGGTGACAGCCCCGTTGCCGGATTCAACACGCGATCCGCCATTTAGGCTGGGCCGCGCAGCCGGTCGAGCAGCGCCCGGATCGCCTTGCCGCGGTGCGACAGCGCGTTCTTCCGCTCGAGCGGCAGCTCGGCACCGGTCATGCCGGTGGCAGCGTCGAGAAAGTAGGGATCGTAGCCAAAGCCGCCTTCGCCGCGCGGCGTGTCGATGATCGTGCCGTCCCAGCGGCCTTCGACCAGCAGCGGCTCGGGATCGTCGCCGTGACGCATCAATGCGAGCATGCAGTAGTAATGCGCGCGGCGGTCGGCGACGCCGTCGAGATCGGCAATCAGCTTGTCGTTGTTGCGCCGATCCGAGCGTGGCTCGCCCGCATAGCGGGCCGACTGCACACCGGGCGCTCCGCGCAGCGCCTCGACGCAGATGCCGGAATCGTCGGCGAGCGCAGGCAGGCCGGCCCGGCGGCTTGCGTGACGCGCCTTGGCGAGCGCGTTTTCGACGAAGCTCGCGTGCGGCTCTTCGGCTTCGGCAATGCCGAGTTCGGTCTGGGGGATCGCCTCGATGCCCAGCGGCGCGAGCATGCGCCGGAACTCGCGGAGCTTCCCTGGATTGCTCGACGCGATCACCAGGCGCAAGAATTCGCTCACTTCAGATCGCCGGCGTCCATCGGGTCACAGGCTTCAGCCGATGCCGAGCGAGAGCTTTTGCGCGGTGATGAGTGCTGCGACGCCGCCCTCGCCCAGCGCGACCAGCGCCGCCATTTCAGCGCGCGAGAACGGCGCGCCCTCTGCCGTTCCCTGGATTTCGACAAAGCCGCCGGCGCCGGTCATCACGATGTTCATGTCGGTGTCGCAGCCGGAATCCTCGGCGTAGTCGAGGTCGAGCATGGCG
>JBDTXW010000142.1:0-7370 GCA_040005975.1 Betaproteobacteria bacterium
GTCACCGATGGGCTGCTCCGGCAACCGGACGAGCGCCAGGGAGATTTCGCGCTGACCGAACGTTTCCTCGAATTCGCCACGGCGCGGGTCGTCGAACCGCTGCCGCGCGACCGCGCGCGACAGTTGCTGGGCAAGGCGTGCGCGCTGGCGACCCAGATCAACGCCGACTGGAAAACCAACCCGCTCGAGATCGCCGCGCTGGCACCGTTCGGAAGCTATATCAGCCATGACAAGCTACTGGCCGAACTGCCGCTGGGCATCGCCGTGCGCGTCCGATCGTCGTCGCGCAAGGCCCGCTGGACGCGGATGGCGAGCCGGCGTGACGGCGCGAGGCAGATCCGCGCGGCGGTGCGCGAGCTGAGCTCGTTCTTTCACATTCGCATGGTCAGCGATGCGAAGTTGCTGCCGCAGCCGTTCGCGATCGTCTTTCACGACAGTGGGGACGAAGGCGCAGATCCGCTACCCGAGGCGGCTCAACCGGTCACCGCATCGCAGGCCTGAAAGCGCTCGCCGCAGTCGTTCGATCCGTGCGACGCGCCCACTGCTGCTAAACTGGCCGGGCCGATGAACGCCGAGTTGCAAGCCAGCTACGACGAATTTCCGTATCTGAGCCTTTCTTTTCCGCAGTCGCATCCGGACAGGCTGGCGACGATCGGCCGTCTGCTCGGCCTCGCGCCTGCGCCGGTCGGCGAATGCCGCGTGCTCGAGATCGGCTGCGCCTCCGGCGGCAACCTGATCCCGATGGCGGCCGGCTTACCCCGATCGCGCTTTGTCGGCATCGATTTTTCCGCCGTCCAGATCCGCCGCGGCGCTACTGACGTCGCCGCCCTCGGACTGTCCAACATCGAGCTGGCGCAGGCGGACCTGCGCGATTTCGGCGCGCAATGGGGCGTG
Organism: Betaproteobacteria bacterium; assembly: GCA_040005975.1. Lineage (GTDB taxonomy): Bacteria > Pseudomonadota > Gammaproteobacteria > Burkholderiales > Casimicrobiaceae > PALSA-1003. The sequence goes on from JBDTXW010000142.1 coordinate 895, forward strand.
TTCGATTACATCATTGCGCACGGCGTCTACTCGTGGGTGTCGCCCGACGTGCAGGAAAAGCTGCTGGACGTCTGTTCGCGGCAACTTGCGCCCGGCGGCATCGCCTACGTGAGCTACAACACGCTGCCCGGCTGGAACATGCGCGGCATCGTTCGCGATGCGATGCGCTATCACACGCGCCAGTTTCCGGATGCCAAGGCCCGTGTGCAGCAAGCCCGCGCGACGCTCGATTTCATGGCCCAGGCGATGGAAGGTGCGCAATCGCCTTACGCGCTGATGCTGCGCTCGGAGGCCGAGCAGCTGCGCAGCGAGGGCGACTACTACGTTTTGCACGACCATCTCGAGGAATTCAACGAAGCGCTTTTTTTCCATCAGTTTGCCGCGCGTGCGGCGCGACATCGCCTGGCCTTCCTGGCCGAGGCCGACTACCGGACGATGCTCGTCGGCGGCTTGCCTGACCAAGTCGAGCAGGTGCTGGATCGAATGGCGTCCGACATTCTGCAACGCGAGCAGCTGACCGATTTTCTTCGCAACCGCAATTTTCGCCAGACGCTGCTGGTGCATGACCCGGCGCCGATCGATCGTGCGCTGGGGCCGGAGCGGATGAACTCGTTCTGGGTCGCATCGGCGGCGCGTTCGGCCGGCGCGGGCGGTGATCCGCGGTCGATGGCCGCCGACGAATTCCGCATGCCCGACGGCAGCGGCTTGCGCACGCCGCATCCGATATCCAAGGCCGCCATGGCCGTTCTCGCCAAGCATTGGCCGGCGCCGATACCGTTCTCCGATCTCTGCGCGATCGCGGCGGCGCGTATCGGACTGACCGGGGATGTCGACGACGCCCAGCGAACGACGCTCGCTTCGGACGTGCTGAAGTCCTTCTGTGTCGGTGCCGCCGAATTGCATGCGGTCGGCCCGGCGTTCGTGATCGAGACCGGCGCAAGGCCGCTGGCATCCGCGGTGGCACGCCTGCAGGCCGCCCGCGGCAACCACGTCACCAATATGCGTCACGAAGTGGTCGCCCTCGACAATAACGACCGCCGCTTGCTGCAGTTGATCGATGGCAGCTCCGCGCCGGAAACGATTGCGGCGCGGGCATTTCCCGGACAGGCCGCGGCGGCCGCCTCGGCAACGCTGGGTGAGGCGCTGTCGCGGCTCGCGCGGCAGGCGCTGATCGTGCAATGATTGGGTGACGGCAGCGGCGATTCCATCGGCGATCGACTCGCGCATCGCTGGCCCCGATGGCCGGCGCGCGACGAAAGGCAGGCATGCGGAATAATCCGGTCAAGAACGAGCTCGAGAGTGGCGGGCGCGCCATCGGCGCGATGGTGTTCGAATGCTTCGTCCCCGGTCTGCCGCAGATCTGCAAGAATGCGGGCGCGGAGTTCGTCCTGTATGACATGGAGCATACCGGCCTCGGCTTCGAGTCTCTGAAGACGCAGCTCGCGCTTTGCCGCGGGCTCGAGCTGGTACCGATGGCGCGCGTTCCGCGCGGTGAATATCACTTCATCGCTCGCGCACTCGACGTCGGCGCGCTCGGCGTCATGGTGCCGATGGTGGCAAGCCGTGCCGAAGCAGAGCACATCGTATCCTGCTCGCGCTATCCGCCGCAGGGGCGCCGCGGCGCGGCGTTCGGCTTCGCCCATGACGATTACCAGGGCGGCGACGTCGTCGCCAAGATGGCTGCGCTGCACCGGCGGACGATGATGATCGCGCAGATCGAGACCGGCGAAGGCCTGGACAATGTCGAAGCCATCGCAGCAGTCCCCGGCATCGACGCGCTGTGGATCGGCCAGTTCGACCTGACCAACTTTCTCGGCATCCCGGCGCAATTCGGCCATGCGAGGTATCTCGCCGCAGTCGATCGGGTGCTCGCTGCCTGCACGGCACACGGCAAGGCGGCCGCGATGCTCGCGACCGACGACGCCTGGGCGCGCGACTACGTCGCCAAGGGATTTCGCCTGATGGCCTACGGCATCGATCAGCTGCTGCTGCAGGAGGCGCTGCGTCGCGGGCTGGACGTGCTGCGCGATGCGGCCGCAACCGACGGAGCAGCGCGATGAGCGCCCGATTCCGTGTGGGATTGACGCGCGACATCCTCGACAGCGGTGGCGAGCCGGCGTTCGGGCGTGCCGCGCTCCAGATACTCGACGGCGCGACCCACCTCGATTGGGAATACCTGCCTTCGGTCGTGCCGGAAATCGATGCCGGCCACGCCGCGCGCTACGACGCGATTTACGTCAACACGGCGCGCGTGCCGGCAACGGCGGTGGCGCGCGCCGATTGCCGACTACGCGTCGTCGCTCGTCACGGCGTCGGCTTCGATTCGGTCGACGTGCCGGCGATGACGCGCGCGGGCGTCGTCGTCACCAACACGCCGAGCTCGATGCCGCGGCCGGTCGCAACGACCGCGCTGACTTTCCTGCTGGCGCTCGCCGGCAAGCTGTTCCTCAAGGACCGGCTGACCCGCACCGGGCGCTGGCACGAGCGGATGGACAACATGGGCGTGGGACTCACCGGACGCACGCTCGGCGTGATTGGCGCCGGACGCATCGGCCGGGAACTGCTGCGCATGGCGCGCACGTTCGATCTGAAGCTGCTCGCGGCCGATCCGCAGGTCGACGCCGTCGAGCTCGCCTACGCCGGTGCCCGCAAGGTTGCGCTCCCGGAGCTCCTGCAGCAGTCCGACTTTGTCGTCGTCTGCTGTCTCCTCGCGCCCGGCACACACCATCTGATCGATGCGGCAGCCCTGGCGCAGATGCGGCCGGAAGCCTATCTGATCAATGTCGCGCGCGGTCCGGTCGTCGACGAGGTGGCGCTGATCGAAGCGCTTCGCTCCGGCCGCATCGCCGGCGCCGCGCTGGACGTATTCGAGCAGGAGCCGGTCGATCCGGGGAACCCGTTGCTGACGATGGGCAATGTGATCGTGACGCCGCATTCGCTGTGCTGGACCGACGAATGCTTTCACAACATGGCGTCGACCGGGCTTTCCAGCATCGTCGACGCGTTGGCCGGCCGCAAGCCGGAATTCGTCGTCAATCCGGAGGTTCTCGGCCACGCGCGCGTCAAGGCGTGGCTTGCGCGCTAGACGACGCTAGCGGCCGCGCCAGCTCCCGGATGTGCCGCGCCAGTAGCGCAGCATCAAAAAGCCGCCGACCATGCCGCCGAGGTGCGCGAAGTGCGCGACGCCTTCTTGCGTGCCGGTGACGCCCAGGAACAGCTCGACCAGCGCATAGACGAAGACGAATACCCGCGCCGGCATCGGGATCGGAGGAAACAACAGCATGACCCGGTTGTTCGGAAAATACATCCCGTAGGCGAGCAGGATGCCGAAGATGCCGCCCGACGCCCCGACCGTCGGATAGATCTTTCCGGTCATGCCCGAGACGATCAATTGCGCGATCGCGGCCGAAAGCACGCAGACCAGATAGAAGCTCAGGTAGCGCCGTCCACCGAAGACACGCTCGACGGCACTGCCGAACATGTACAGCGCAAACATGTTGAACGCGAGGTGCGTCAGGCTGCCGTGCAGGAAGGCGTAGGTCAGGAGCTGCCAGGGTGCAAACGCGACGCCGGGGTCGAGCTGTGAGGCCGCCAGCGGCCAGAGCGCGAATGGGACGATCAGGCCGGGGATCGCGGTCTGCAGCAGAAAGACCGCGACATTGGCAACGATCAGGGCGGTCGTGACGGCGGGCATGGGTGCTAGTTTGGGGCGCTCGCTCCAGGAGTCAACCTGCCCCGGGCTCGGCGTCAGCGGGCAAATCCCGACCACGGCGCCTTATGATAATGGCATAATCGGACGCTGGGCCGTCCGTTCACCGAAAGCGAAGACATGCCGCTTACGTTTCGCAGCTTGCTGGCTGCAGGGCTCTCGCTCGCCTGCATCGTCCCGGCAGCAGCATCGCCGATCCTGACGGTGCGGCCGATGTTTCCGCGCGACAACGTCTGGAACGTCGCCATCGATGCGCTACCGGTCGACGCCAATTCGGCGGCATACGTGACGACGATTGGCGCGGCAAAGACGATGCATGCCGATTTCGGCACGGTCTACAACGGTGCACCGAATGGCATTCCATTCATTGTCGTACCCGGCACCCAGCCCGGCGTCGCCGTCACCTTCGATTACGCCGACGAAAGCGATCCGGGGCCGTATCCGCTGCCGCCGGACGCGCCGATCGAAGGCGGGCCGCTGTCGACAGGCGATCGTCACCTACTGGTCGTCGATCGCGACGGCGGCAAGCTCTACGAGCTCTTCGCGGCCTATCCAAATCCGGACGGCAGCTGGCATGCTGGATCCGGCGCGATATTCGATCTGAACAGCAATGTGCTGCGCCCGGCGGGCTGGACCTCGGCCGATGCGGCGGGTCTGCCGATGCTTCCCGGGCTGGTGCGTTACGAAGAGGTCGTCGCGGGCGAGATCTCGCACGCGCTCCGCTTCACGGCGCCGCAGACGCGCAACGCCTTCGTCTGGCCGGCGCGGCACAAGGCCTCGAGCCTGTCCGGCACCAGCTATCCGCCGATGGGGCAACGCTTCCGGCTCAAGGCGGGGGTCGACATCTCGAGCTTCGGGCCGAACGTCCAGGTGATTCTGCGGGCGCTCAAGAAGTACGGCATGTTCCTCGCCGATAACGGTAGCAGTTGGTTCTTGAGCGGCGCACCCGATCCGCGCTGGGACGACAATGAATTGCATCAGCTCGGACTCCTTGCCGGAAGCGATTTCGAGGCGGTGGACGAATCGGCGCTGATCATCGATCCGGACTCGGGCCGCACGTCGGCCGCGGCGCTTTCCCGGATCGCGGACGAGGTGCAGGTCCTCGAATTTCATCGCGAACAAAACGGCTATTTCCTGACGATCGACGCCAATGAAATCGCCGCGCTCGATTCGGGCCAGATCCCCGGCTGGGCGCGGACCGGCGAAGCGTTCTTGGCCTATTCGCCCGACAGCGCGATAGCGCAGAACCTGTCGCCGGTGTGCCGCTTCTTCGGCCGGGCCGAAGCCGGGCAGCAGTCGCATTTTTTCAGTGCCTACACCGAAGAGTGCGCCGCGGTCGCCCGGTGGCTGCCGAACGAGTGGCAGCTTGAGTCCTCGAACGCCTTTGTCGTCGCCCTGCCCGACGCGGGTGACGGCTCGTGCGCGGCGGGCAGCGTGCCCGTCTATCGGCTTTACAACAACGACCGCGCCGCAGTCGACCATCGCTACACGACCTCGCGCGCGATTCAGGCGCAAATGATCGCCGCGGGCTGGCTGGCCGAGGGCTCGGGTCCGGAGGCGGTCGCGATGTGCGCACCGGCGCCATAGCCGCGCCGGGACGGACCGGACCGGACCGGTAGCTGCCTTGCCTGAAGCGATTGCCGCAGTCAATAATGAGTTCGCTCTTGACGTGCCTTCCGATTCGCAACCCATCCGATCGATGAGTCTACCGACCCCGGCTCCGGGCACCGTGATCCGGCACGCGCTGGTGCAGCTCGACGACTTCCTCCCCGCCGACGAGCTTGCCTCCCTCGGCGATCGCGTTTTCGCTGCGGAAGCGCTGTTCGTGCCTTCGGGTGTCAGTGACAGCAAGGAAGACTACCGGCAGTCGTTCGTGCTCAATCCTCCCGACGACCTCGTTCGAAAAATCGTCGGCAGGATACGCGCCGTCATGCCTGAGGTCATATCGCGACTGCGCATGGCGCCGTTTCCGGTGACGCAGATCGAGTGCCAGGTCACGGCGAACACCGACGGCAGCTTCTTTCGCGTCCACACCGACTCCGGGGTCAACGAGACGGTGCGACGCCAGTTCACCTACGTCTACTACTTCAATCACCAGCCCAAGGGATTTAGCGGCGGCGAGCTGCTCATCTACGACGATGTGATCCGAAACGGCAAGCTGGCGCGCACCGACAGCTACCAGCGAATCGAGCCGCGCCACAACAGCATCGTGTTCTTCCAGGCGGCGGTAATGCACGAGGTGACAAAGGTCGAGGTCCCGTCGAAGCAGTTTCGCGACGCCCGATTCACCGTCAACGGCTGGATCCACCGCGGCTGAAGCACGGCGGCGCAGGCGCGCGACAGCCTAGCGTGGCGCAGGGCTCGCGGCGCCGGCCGGATCCGGCGCGTTGGCGCAACGCAGCGTATTGACCCAGTAGTCGTTGGTCGCGCCGTAAAACGCAGCGAGCCGGGATTCGATGGCGAGACCTGCTCTTCCCGCTGCGCGCATGGCCTTGAGTCCGACGCAGTTCGCCCGCACCTCGTCGGTCGTCGGAACCGTGGCATGCGCGCACTCGTGAAAGAACAGCAAGTCGTGCACTTCGGGCGGCAAGGCCGCGAGCTTTGGCGCATTCCAGACGATCTGGTAGCCCGAGCCGACCCGGACGGTCCTGCCGGTGAAGTTCATCACTTCCGAGCCGGGCGGCGGACTGTATTCAGGCACCACCTCCCCGCGCGCCATGCAGGTCGCACTGGTGCCATCGGAGAACGTGAATGCGCCAGCCTGCTG
>JBDTXW010000143.1:0-7255 GCA_040005975.1 Betaproteobacteria bacterium
TCTTGATTTTCCATTGCGCCGACTGCGCGCTGTGCACCGAGCTCGCGTCGGGCGGACCGAACATCATCAGCGACGGCCACCACCAGCGATTGAGTGCGTCCTGCGCCATCGCCTTTTGCTCGGCCGTTCCCTGACACAGCTTGATCATGATGTCGAAGCCCTGCCGCTGGTGGAAGCTCTCTTCCTTGCAGACGCGGATCATCGCCCGCGAATAGGGGCCGAACGAGCAGCGGCACAGCGGGATCTGATTCATGATCGCCGCGCCGTCGACCAGCCAGCCGATCGCGCCGATGTCGGCCCACGAGAGCGTCGGATAATTGAAGATGCTCGAATACTTGGCCTTGCCGGAATGCAGGTCGGCGACCATCTGGTCGCGCGACACGCCGAGCGTTTCGGCCGCACAGTAAAGATAGAGGCCGTGCCCGGCTTCGTCCTGGACCTTGGCCATCAGGATCGCCTTGCGCTTCAGGCTCGGCGCACGCGTAATCCAGTTGCCCTCCGGGAGCATGCCGACGATCTCCGAATGCGCATGCTGCGAGATCTGCCGGATCAGCGTCTTGCGATAGGCTTCGGGCATCCAGTCCTTGGGCTCGATCTTGATGTCGGCGTCGACGCGCGTCTGGAAAGCGCGTTCCTCCGGGGTCATCTCGTCGAGCGAGCGGAGCTTCTTGGCTCCGGTGTCGACCATCTGCGCGTACATCGTTTTTTCCTCTTCGCCGCGTCGGCTTGGCGGGACTGGCCGCCGGCGCTATAAAACGATACACTTTTATGATGCAAGTGGCAATTTCTGTATCGCATTGGGTGGCGTGGCGACGATGAGCGGCCAGCCGAGTGCGGCGGTCGCGCGCTGGATCCGGCGCGAGCTGGATGCGGCGCCGCCGCGAGCGAAGTCGCTGGTCGTCACCGTCTGGGGCGATGCGCTTGCCCCGCACGGCGGGGCCGTCTGGCTGTCAGGCCTGATTCGCCTGCTGGCCCCGCTTGGCTTGAACGAGCGGCTGGTGCGCACCAGCGTGTACCGGCTCACGCGCGAGGGCTGGCTCGCCAGCCGCCAGGCCGGCCGGCGCAGTCTGTACCGGCTGACCGCGCAGGGGCGGCGGCGCTTCGAAAACGCCTACCGTCGTATCTACGCGTTGCCGTCGGAGGTCTGGGACGGCAGCTGGGACCTGGTCGTATCCCCGTCGCCGACGGCCGGCACCCGGCGCGGCAAGTTCCGCCAGGAGCTGGCCTGGGAAGGATTCGGCGCCATTGCCGGCGGCGTCTATGCGCGACCGGCCCGGCCGGGTCAGACCGCGCCGGCCGAGGTCATCGGCGCGCTCGATCACGCCGCAGACACCGTGCTGCTGCGCGGCCGCGAGACGCGGTCGGCCGCCACGCCGCTCGAATCGCTGCTGCGGCGATCCTGGGACCTGGGGAGACTCGATGCCGACTACCGGCGCTTTATCGGGCGGTTTCGAAGGGTCGTCGACCACTTTCGCGGCGATGCCGCGCCGGACCCCGAGCAATGCTTTGTCGTGCGCACGCTGCTGATCCACGAATTCCGCCGGGTGACACTGCACGATCCGCAGCTGCCGCCGGCGATGCTGCCGGCGGGCTGGCACGCGCGCGAGGCGTATGCGCTGTGCCGGGACTTCTACCGGCTCACACTCCGTTGCGCCGAGCGGCACCTGGCGGCGACGCTTGAAGGCGGCAACGGCCCGCTGCCTCCGGCGGCTCCTTATTTCTACGAGCGCTTCGGCGGCCTCGCCGCGCCGTAACCGTCATCCGGCCGGTGCCGGGGTGCCGCAAGCTGCCAGCTAGCGGCTGCGTCCTGCGTGCTTGCCCTGCCAGCTCGAACCGCGCGGCGCCTGGCCCCCATGCCCGCGCGCATCACGCGCGTACGTCCGGGGGTTGGCGTTGCCACGCGGTCGCGCGCGGGCCGGCGTGGCGTCCTGCGAGGCGCGGTTGCGGATGCGGGGTTCGAGCCCCGGGATGACATGGGCGGCGATCGGGGCACCGGTATGGCGCTCGATCTGGCGCAACGTCCCCCGGTCGGCGAACGAGGCCAGCGTAATCGCGACGCCGCTCGCCCCGGCGCGGCCGGTGCGTCCGATACGGTGAACATAGTCATCGGCCTGCCGCGGCAGGTCGAAGTTGATCACGTGGCTGACGCCGGCGACATCGAGCCCGCGCGCGGCGACGTCGGTGGCGACGAGGGTGCGCACTCTTCCGCGCCGCATTTCCTGCAGCGTGTAGGTTCTTTCGCGCTGCCGCATGTCGCCATGGAGCGCGGCGGCGGCATGCCCTTCTCCGCGCAGCCGGGTCGCGAGCGTTTCGGCGTCGCGCTTGGTTGCGATGAATACGATGCTCTGCGTCATCGTGATGTCGGTCAACAGGTGATCGAGGATGCGATGCTTGTGCGCGTGGTCGTCGGTGAAATGCACGCGCTGCTCGATCGCGATCGGCGCAGCCTTGCCGGCGGCGACTTCGATGCGCACCGGGTCGCGCAACAGCTTGCCGGCGAGGCGGCCGATCGCGCCGTCGAGCGTCGCCGAAAACAGTGCTGTCTGGCGCTTCGCCGGCGTGCGCGCGACGATGCGCTCGACATCCTCGATGAATCCCATGTCCAGCATCCGGTCCGCCTCGTCCAGCACCAGCATCTCGACCTGCGACAGGTCGATGCGGCCGCGCTCCATGTGATCGAGGAGGCGTCCCGGCGTCGCGACCAGGATGTCGACACCGCGCGCGAGCTGCTTGTTCTGCACCGGGTACGGCGCGCCGCCGTAGATGCACACCGTCTTGACGCGCAGATGCGCTCCATAACGGACCGCCTGTTCGGCGACCTGCTGCGCAAGCTCGCGCGTCGGCGCCAGCACCAGAACCCTCGGGCCGTGACCGAAATGACGCTTCGTCGTCGCTGCGCCGCCCTCGGCATCGACAAAGCGCTGCAGCGCCGGCAACACGAATGCGGCGGTCTTGCCGGTGCCGGTCTGCGCGGACCCGACGACGTCGCGCCCCGCGAGCAGCGGCGGAATCGTCTGCGCCTGGACCGGCGTCGGTTCCGTATAGCCGCAGTCGGCCAGTGCGCGCAGCAAGGCGGGCGCAAGTTGCAATGATTCGAAATTCATCGTTCGTCCCATGAAGACTTTCGCGCCGCCGCCAACGGCGTCGCGACCCGTACAGTAGCTGCGCCCGCCGTAGCGCCGGGCTCGCTCAAATTCCGGAAACGCGGAAATGGCGCGAGGTTACGTGCCCCGGACAGAGCCGAGCAGAGGTCGCCTTTGCGCAAACGGCCGCAACCGGGTCGAGAAACCATCATCTCTAACCGGAACTTGCCGCTCGAAAGATCGAAGGAGCGAAGGATTAGAAACCGATGATCGGACTGCCTGAATTCCGTGCGGAACGTGCTTCCGGACGCGGCGGGCAATCGTACGCTTCAAGCCAGAGGCAGGCTCGCGTAGCGCCGTTCAGACGACACTATAGCACGAAGCGCGCTGTCGTGCCGCCTAAGCGTGCTGCTCGCGCTCGCGCGGGCCCACTGCCTGTCGGCTTCGTCATCGTCATCCTCGTCGTCGTCGTCGTCCTCGTCGTCGTCCGGATCGATGTTCCCGCCGCCCGTGCCGCCACCGCGCCGGCCGTCATCCTCGTCGTCATCGTCGTCATCGACCGGTGGAATCGGCTGCGGCGTATGCAGCCGCAACGGCGCCGATGCCGCGGCGTCGGACGCTTCGGACGGCTGGAGCGGTGGGCGCTCGGGCAGCTTGACTGGAGTCGATGGCGCACTCATGGCGAGCCTCCTGTAATCGGGCGGCAGCGGGTATTATCGCAGGCGGGCGGCGTTAACTTCGCCCGCCTCGCCCGCGCGTCCGCCCACCCGCCGGCGGACGGTTCGATTATCTCAAACCTCTCGACCGCGATGCCATCTTCAGCGCTTGCCGCCCTGCCGTCCGATTGGAAAGCGTCGACCTTGCTCGGCCGCGCCTGGCTCCCCGGCAACCCCGGCGGCCCGGCGCCGATCACCATGCGGCCCGACGGTGCGGTCATCGATCTCGGCGCGATTGCGCCGACGGCCAGCGCATGGCTCGAACGCGACGACCTGGCGGCGGCAATCCGCGCCGCAGACGGACCCGCCGTAGGCAGGATCGACGAGCTCCTCGCCAACAGCCGCAGCGATTTCGACGCCAATGCGCCGCGCCTGCTCGCGCCCTGCGACCTGCAGGCGATCAAGGCGGCCGGTGTGACCTTTGTCGCCAGTACGCTCGAGCGCGTCATCGAAGAGCAGGCTCGCGGCGATGCGAGCCGCGCCGAAGCGATACGCGCCCGGCTGCAGGGCATACTCGGCGATGACCTGGCGACCGTGCGGCCCGGCTCGGACGACGCGGAGCGCATCAAGCAGATCCTGGTCGAGCAAGGCGCCTGGTCGCAGTACCTCGAAGTGGGCATCGGTCCCGACGCAGAAATTTTTACCAAGACGCAGCCGATGGCCGCCGTCGGCCATGGCGCGCTGATCGGCGTGCATCCGAAATCGACCTGGAATAATCCCGAGCCCGAGATCGTCCTTGCCGTCGACTCGCGCGGCCGGATCCGCGGCGCGACGCTGGGTAACGACGTCAACCTACGGGATTTTGAGGGCCGCAGCGCACTGCTGCTCGGCAAGGCCAAGGACAACAACGCCTCGTGCGCGATCGGTCCGATGATCCGCGTGTTCGATCCGGGCTTCACGCTCGATGACGTGCGGGCTGCCGAGATCACGCTCGACGTGCACGGCCCTGACGGTTATCACCTGCGCGGGGCAAGCTCGATGACGCGCATCAGCCGCGATCCCGAAGATCTGGTCGCGCAGGCGATCGGCGCGAACCACCAGTATCCCGACGGCTTCATGCTGTTCCTCGGCACGATGTTCGCACCGGTCGAGGATCGTGGCGCCCCAGGCATGGGCTTCACGCACAAACCTGGAGATCGCGTCGTCATCGCGGCGGCGCGTCTGGGCGCGCTCGAGAATCACGTGACGACCAGCGATCTGGCCCCCCCATGGACGTTCGGCGCCGGCGAACTGATGCGCAACCTTGCGGCGCGCGGCCTGCTGCGTACTGGATGACGACGAGGAAACGACGATGACCGACCTGCACCGCAACTACATCGCCGGCGAATGGCTCGCCGGCGCCGAAACCGCGAAGAACATCAATCCGTCGGACCTGAGCGACGTCATCGGCGACTATGCGCGCGCCGACCAGGCGCAGGCCGACGCGGCGATCGGCGCCGCTCGCGCGGCCTTTCCTTCCTGGGCCGCATCGTCGGTGCAGGATCGCGCCAATTGGCTCGATGCCATAGGCAACACGATCCTGGCGCGCAAGGATGAGCTCGGGCGCCTGCTGTCGCGCGAGGAAGGCAAGACGCTGCCCGAGGGCATCGGCGAAGCGGCACGCGCCGGTCAGATCTTCAAGTTCTTCGCCGGCGAAGCGCTGCGGCTGGCCGGTGAAAAGATTCCTTCGGTGCGTCCGGGCATCGACGTCGAGGTCACGCGCGAGCCGATCGGCGTCGTCGGCATCATCACGCCGTGGAATTTTCCGATCGCCATTCCGGCCTGGAAGATTGCGCCGGCGCTCGCTTACGGCAACTGCGTCGTATTCAAGCCGGCCGAGCTCGTGCCCGGCTCGGCGTGGGCGCTGTCCGAAATCATCGTCAACGCCGGCGTGCCCAAAGGGGTGTTCAACCTGGTCATGGGACGCGGCAGCATCGTCGGCGAAACCTTGATCCTCGACCGGCGCGTCGACGGGATCAGCTTTACCGGCTCGGTAGCCACCGGTCACGCGATCGCCGCCAAAGCGATCCGGCGCATGGCCAAGCTGCAGCTCGAAATGGGCGGCAAGAACCCGCTGGTCGTGCTGGACGATGCCGACCTGGGTGTGGCGCTCAATTGCGCCATCAACGGCGCGTACTTTTCGACCGGGCAGCGTTGCACCGCCTCGTCGCGGCTGATCGTCGGCGCGGGCATCCACGATCGCTTCGTCAATGCCCTTTCCGAACGCCTGGCCACACTCAAGGTCGACGATGCGCTTGCGCCGGGGACCGACATCGGACCCGTCGTCGACGAGACACAGCTCAAGCAGGACCTCGAGTACATCAGCATCGGCCAGAAGGAAGGAGCGAAGCTGGTCGCCGGCGGCGGGGTCCTCGAGCGCAGCAAAAAGGGCCATTACCTCGCACCGGCTCTGCTGACCGGAGCGACCAACGCGATGCGCACCTCGCGCGAGGAAATCTTCGGGCCCGTAGCGAGCGTGATCAAGGTCAAGGATTACGACGAGGCGCTCGCCGTTGCCAACGACACCGACTTCGGCCTGTCGGCCGGTATCGTCACCACCTCACTCAAGCACGCATCGCATTTCAAGCGCGCCAGCGAGGCGGGGATGGTGATGGTCAACCTGCCGACTGCGGGGGTCGACTACCATGTCCCTTTCGGTGGCCGAAAAGGGTCGAGCTACGGTCCGCGCGAGCAGGGCCGCTACGCGCGCGAGTTCTTCACCGTCGTCAAGACCGCGTATACGCTGCCGTAACCCGAGCGTCGCCGGAGGCCGCGCCTAGCGCCCGACCATCGCCAGCACGTCGGCCTTGAGAAAGCGTTCGACGACCAGCATGAACCCGATCGACGGGATCAGCAGCAAGAGCGCCGTGATCGACGCGATCTGATAATTGCCGCCCATGCTGGCATTGAACATCAGCAAGGGCAGCGTCGTCACGTCCGGAACGCCGACGAAATAGGTACCAGTGAATTCGTCCAGCGATTCGAGAAACACGAAGATCGCGCTGGCGATCAGTCCGGGTGCCGCGACTGGAAGCGTGACGGTGCGAAAGCAGGTCCACGCCGACGCCCCCAGGTTGCGCGCGGCCTCCTCCAGCGAAACATCGACCGAGGCGAATGCCGCCGATGCGATCCACACGGCCAGCACCAACCCGTGCGAGGCATGCACCAGGACGACGCCCAGGATCGTGCCGTTGAGCCCGATCTGGTAGAAGACCTGCGCGATGTTGACGTAGACGGGCAGGTTGGGAATCGCCTGCGGCAGCAGGAATGCGAGCAGGATCGCGCTTCGCCACGGCAGCTTGAGCCGTGCGAGCGCATAGCCGGCCGGCACGGCGACCGCAAGGCTCACGACGACCGTCAGCACCGCGATCCATACGCTCGTGCCCAGCGAGGCGAGCGCGTTGCCGCGCGGCTGGAAGACGCGGTACCAGAACGTCAGACCGTATTCGAGCGGCAGCTTGCTGGGAAAATACCAGC
>JBDTXW010000144.1:0-7249 GCA_040005975.1 Betaproteobacteria bacterium
GACCAGGCGCGCTGCCTGCTCGAGGACATGCCGGTCGATGCGTTCAAGATCGGCGCGCTGGGCAGTGTCGAGAACATCGCCGCGATCGCCGAAATCCTGGCCGATTATCCGGACGTTCCGCTGATTCTCGATCCGGTCCTCGCTTCCGGGCGTGGCGACGAACTGGCCAACGACGAGATGCTGCACGCGCTGCGCGAGTTGCTGCTGCCGCGCACGACGATCCTCACGCCGAACAGCATGGAAGCGCGGCGGCTCGCCGACGTCGAGGACCAGGAGGAACCGACGCTCGCCACCTGCGCAACCTGGCTGATCGAGAACGGCTGCGAATTCGTGCTGATCACCGGCACCCACGAACCGACGCCGCAGGTAGTCAACACGCTGTACGGCAAGAATGGCATCGTGAGGAGCGACAGCTGGCAGCGGCTGCCGGGCAATTATCACGGCTCGGGCTGCACGCTGGCATCGGCGATCGCGGCGATGCTGGCCAACGGGCTCGACCTGCCGGAGGCGGTGCGCGAAGCACAGGACTACACTTGGCACGCGCTGCAAAAAGCCTACCGTCCAGGCATGGGTCAGTTTCTCCCGGACAGGCTTTTCTGGGCGCGCGAGGACGAGGCGGAGCCGCGCGTTGACGACGACGCGGTCGCGCCAGCGTCGCCCGATCTGCATCGCCACTAGAGCACGCACCGATGGCCGCGGTTCCGAAGGCTCTGCCGCGGGCCAAGCTTGCTGGCCTGTATGCGCTGACTCCCGATCTTGGCGACACAGCCACGCTGTCGGCCCGGACGGACCTGGTGCTGGCCGGCGGCGCGTCGGCGATCCAGTATCGCAACAAGGCCGCGCCGGCCGCGCTTAAGATGAAACAGGCCGCCGTACTGCAGGCATTGTGCAGTGCGCGCAGCGCGATCTTCATCGTCAACGACGACATCGAACTCGCCCGTGCGGTCGGCGCCGACGGCGTGCATCTGGGCCGCGACGACGCGAGCGTCGCGGCGGCGCGCGCGCGGCTGGGGGTGAGTGCGATCGTCGGCGCCTCGTGCTACGACTCGCTCGAGCGCGCACACGCCGCCGTCGCCGCCGGCGCCGACTACGTCGCGTTTGGCAGCTTCTATAAGTCGCTGGTCAAGCCGGATGCGGTCCGCCCGCAACCGCAGCTGATCGCCGAGGCGAAGGCGCGCTGGCCGGAGCTCACCGTGGTCGCCATCGGCGGGATTACCGCCGCCAATGCCGCTCCGCTCGTCGCGGCTGGCGCCGATGCGCTGGCGGTGATCAGCGCGCTCTATGACGCGCCGGACGTCGCGTTGGCGGCGCGCGAGCTGGTTGCGTGTTGGCGCTGATGCGGCATTCGCGCTCCCGGCGCAGCGGCAAGCCTGCAGTCGCTTTAGCTGCGACGGGCGATCGGTGCGTTCGGGCGGCAATCGACGAGCGCTGATCCGAGATCATGACGACGAGCCGCAACGAAGCGTTGTTTGCGCGCGCGCAAAAAACGATACCCGCCGGCGTCAACTCGCCGGTGCGTGCGTTTCGCTCGGTCGGTGGCACGCCGCGATTCTTCACCCGCGGCGAAGGCGCCTACCTCTGGGACGCCGACGGCAAGCGCTATATCGACTACGTCGGGTCGTGGGGGCCGGCGATTCTCGGTCACGCGCATGCGGAAACCGTGCGCGCCGTGCAGGAGACGGCTCGCCACGGCTTGTCATTCGGCGCGCCGACCGAGCTCGAAATCGAGATGGCCGAAATGCTGTGCCGCCTCCTGCCCTCGCTCGAACTGGTGCGGCTGGTGTCGTCGGGCACCGAAGCGACGATGACGGCGGTCCGCCTCGCGCGCGGCTACACCGGTCGTTCGAAGCTCATCAAATTCGAAGGCTGCTATCACGGGCACGGCGACAGTCTGCTCGTCAAGGCCGGCTCGGGCGCGCTGACGTTCGGACAGCCGTCGTCGGCCGGCGTGCCGGCTTCGATCGCCGGCGAGACGCTGGTGCTCTCGTACAACGATCTGGACGGCGTCGCGCGGAGCTTCGCCGAGCACCCGGACGAGATCGCCGGCATCATCGTCGAGCCCGTCGCGGGCAACATGAACCTGATCGTGCCGAAGCCGGGCTTCCTGCCGGGTCTGCGCGAGCTCTGCGACCGCCATGGCGCCGTGCTGATCTTCGACGAAGTGATGACCGGTTTCCGCCTGCACCTGCAGGGCGCGCAAGGCCTCTACGGGGTTGCACCCGATCTGACGACGCTCGGCAAAATCATCGGCGGCGGCATGCCGGTCGGCGCGTTCGGCGGCAAGCGTGCCATCATGGAAAAGATCGCGCCGCTCGGCCCGGTCTATCAGGCCGGCACGCTGTCCGGCAACCCGGTGGCGGTCGCTGCGGGGCTCGCCACGCTCAAGGCAATCCAGTCGCCCGGATTTCACGAGCGGCTGGCAGAGCGCACGCGCTCGCTGACCGACGGCCTCTGCGCGGCGGCGGCGAAGGCGGGCGTCGCGTTTTCCGCGCAGTCGATCGGGGGCATGTTCGGGATTTATTTTTTCGAAACCGTGCCCGATTCCTACGCGAGCGTGATGAGGTGCGACAAGGAGGCCTTCAACCGGTTTTTCCATCGCATGCTCGACGCCGGGGTTTATTTAGCGCCGTCGGCGTTCGAAGCGGGATTCGTGTCCGCGGCGCATACCGACGCCGACATCGACACGACCGTTCGATTGGCCTGGTGAGGGCAACCAGGATGTAGGCCGACGTCCTACGCCAACGCGGCATTGTGCGGACAACAAATTCCGCCAGCCACCGACAGACGCCCTTGGCGTGCTACCGTAACGTCCGCATCTTGGGGGATTGTCGGCTCGGCCGGCGCGCGAAACAAAAACCAACAATGATCAAGGTTCGGAAAGGGCAGGCACCACCATCGCTCTCGCGCGCGGCATTCGGTGAGCGCTTCCGCCGTGCATACTTCGATCCGGCGTTCCGCGCCGAGCAAGCCGCGCTCGACCGGATCGAGGCCATCGCTTGGGATGGCTACAGCGAATATCGGAAGGCCCCCCTCACGCGCAAGGCCGGCCCGGGATTTTCCGATCCGGATTACGATACTTCAGTCGAATGGCTCGATACACGCGAGCGGTTGCGCGCGGCGGCGGCGAAGCAAGCCGATCCTGCCGCCGTTTCGCGTGTCCTTCTCGTCTGCGGCGCACCGCGCAACGACGGCTCGTGCCCCGGCGAAATGTCGAAGACGTATCGCCTGACCGGGCTCGCCGGCGAGACGCTGCGCCAAGCCGGCATCGAAACGGACTTGCTCGATTTGAGCCTCGTCACCTCGGATTACAGCCGGCACATACATCCATGCAAGGCCTGCGTGTCGACGGCGATGCCGCTTTGCCATTGGCCCTGCAGCTGTTATCCCAACCACGCGCTCGGCCAGACCGGCGACTGGATGGCTGAAATCTACGAGCGCTGGACGGCGGCGCATGGTGTGCTGATCGTGACGCCGGTGCACTGGTACCAGGTGCCGAGCGTGCTCAAGCTTATGATCGACCGGCTGGTCTGTGCCGACGGCGGCAACCCCGACGTCACTTCGACCTCGGGCAAGGACGTCGACAAGGCCAAGGCGCTCGAGATGGCAGGCTGGCCGTACCCGAAGCATCTCGCGGGACGCGCATATGGGCTGGTCGTCCACGGCGACGTTGCCGGCACCGAAGGCGTCCGACGCGCGCTCTCCGACTGGCTCGACTGGATGGGCCTGATCGACGCCGGGCCGAAAGCGCGACTCGACCGCTTCATCGGCTACTACGAACCTTACGCGATCAGTCACGAAGCGCTCGACCGCGACCTCGCCGTCCAGGAGGAAGTGCGCAATGTCGCGCAGGCGCTGGTCGAAGCGGTCGGCGAGTTGCGTGCGGGCCGCCTTTCGGCGCCGGGCGCCGAGCTCATCGCACCGAGACCGAAATAGCATGACGCCTGCCGACGCGTAATCGCCGACCCGCTTCGCATTGGCCGAAGTGGCCGGCGCAGCGCTGGCATTGAACGCAAGTCAAACGAGGAAAAACCATGGCTCGCACCGCACTGCTTCCGCAAGCCGAACGCGCCTTTGCCGCCGACGTGCGCGCCGGGCTCGCGCACGGGCCGCAAAAGGAGCTCCCTTCGCGGTACCTGTACGACACGATCGGCACGGGCCTGTTCGAAGTCATCACTGCATTGCCCGAATACGGCGTCACTCGCGCCGAGGAGCGTATCGTGCGCAGCCACGCCGCCGAGATGGCATCGCGGCTGCCGCACGCGTTGGTCGCCGAGCTCGGCAGCGGGAGCGGGCGCAAGACGCGATGGCTGCTGGAAGCTATCGGCCGGCGCCATGCGGTGACCTACTGCCCGGTCGACATCTCGCCCAGCGCGCTTGCGCTGTGCCGACACGAGCTGGCAGACATTCCGGGTGTGCGCATCATCCCCCACGAACGGGACTATCTCGACGGCTTGCGACAGATCGTGTCGGAACGAAAGGCCGCGACGCCGGTGCTCGTGCTTTTCCTCGGCAGCACGATCGGCAATTTCCGCCGTCTCGCTGCCACGCGATTCATGCGCGAGGTCCGCGTGCTGTTGCATCCGGGTGACGCGTTTCTGCTCGGCGTCGATCTGATCAAGCCGGAGGCCGAGCTGCTGCCGGCGTATGACGACCCGCTGGGCGTGACCGCGGCGTTCAATCTCAATCTTCTGGCGCGCATCAACCGCGAGCTCGGCGGCAGGTTCGACCTGCGGCGCTTCGCACACGAAGTGCGCTTCGATGCCGATACACGCAGCGTCGACATGCACATTCGTTCGCTCGACGAGCAGCAAGTCGCGATCCCCGGCGCGGGCCTGGTCGCCCGGTTCGAGCGCGGCGAAACCATCTGGACCGAAAGCAGCCACAAGTACCTGGCCGAGGAAGTCGTGGCGATGGGCGAAATCGCCGGCTTTCGCTGTGACGGACAATGGATCGATAGTACGTGGCCGTTCGCCGACACCTTGTTCGGCGTCGGTTGATCGCAGGCAGCACCGAGACATGAGCGGCGAAGCCGCAGCCGAGCGTCACGCGCCGGACACGACCTCCCGAGGCATCGTTCGCCACCCGGGCGCGTTCGTCCTGTGCGTGCTCAGGGGATTTCGCGCCAACCAGGGCCTGCTTCTGGCCGGCGCGGTCGCCTACTACACGCTGCTGTCGATGATTCCGTTGCTGATCCTCCTGATGATCGTGCTGTCGAATTTCATCGACGAGGCGCGGCTGCTCGCGACGCTGTCCGAGTATCTGCAATTCATCGTGCCCGGCCAATCGGATGCGCTGGTGGGCGAGCTCCGCAATTTCCTGCGCCATCGCACCGAGATCGGTGGCGTGCTGCTGGTAACGATGGTGCTGTTCAGCGCGCTCGCCTTCACAGTGCTCGAAAACGCGATGTCGGTAATATTCATTCATCGGGTCGCGGTGCGTCGCCGCCGGTTCATCGTTTCGGCATTGCTGCCATACATCTTCATCCTCTTCCTGGCGTTGGGGATGGTCGTCGTGACCGTCGTCGCCGGCAAGCTCGCCGTGCTCGCGACACGGGATATCACGGTATTCGGGGTTCCGCATTCGCTCGAGGATCTGTCCGGTTATCTGCTCTACCTGCTCGGCGTCGCCGGCGAAATCCTGATCCTCACCGCGGTCTACCTGGTCATGCCGGTAGGCCGCATCTCCTTTCGCCACGCGCTGATCGGCGGCGTCAGCGCGGGCTTGCTCTGGGAAATCATGCGTCATGTCATCGTCTGGTACTACGCGACGATTTCGCAGGTTCGACTGGTCTATGGCTCGCTGGCAACAGCGATTGCCGTGATGCTGAGCGTCGAAATCGCGGCGATCGTGCTGCTGTTCGGCGCACAGGTGATCGCCGAATACGAGCGGATCGGCCGGGAGCCGGCTGACCGGCCAGCGAAGCCGATGGACCTCAAGCCGCCGTCCGACGCTACGGTCGCGGGTTGATGCAGGAAGATCGGCGCGGAAGAGGCACCGTTCGTAGAAGCCTGCAGGCGCGCACCGACCCGGCCGCACCGCCTTCCTGCTGAACGACGCGCTGATGGATCTCGTCGTTGTCCGCCCCGAGGGCCTTTACTGCCCGCAGGGTGATTTCTACATCGACCCGTGGCGTCCGGTCGCGCGCGCGATCATCACCCACGCGCACGGCGACCACGCGCGCCCGGGTCACGCGCACTATCTTGCGGCGCAAGCGTCGGCGCCGCTGCTGAAGGCGCGGCTAGGAGAGATCATCCTCCAGACGCTGCCGTATGGCGAGGCGGTCGTGCAAAACAGCGTGGCGATCTCGCTCCATCCGGCCGGGCACGTACTGGGCTCGGCGCAGGTGCGCCTCGAGCATCGCGGCGAAGTCTGGGTCGCATCGGGCGACTACAAGCTCGAGGCCGATTCGACCTGCGCGGCATTCGAGGCGGTTCCCTGCCATACCTTCATCACCGAATCGACGTTCGGCCTGCCGATTTACCGCTGGCGGCCGCAAAGCGAGATATTCGTCGACATCGCTGCCTGGTGGCGGCGCAATGCCGCGGAGCAGCGCGCCAGCGTGCTGTTCTGCTACGCGCTGGGCAAGGCGCAGCGGATTCTCGCCGGCCTTCGCGCAGCGGGGGCGCTCGACATAGGAACGCTGATCTGCCACGGCGCCATCGAGCCGCTCAATCGCGCCTACGGCGCCGGCGGAGTCGACCTGCCGGAGACGCATAACGTCGCCGACGTCGCCAAGCCCGCGCTGCGCAGTGCGCTGGTGCTCGCGCCGCCGTCGGCCAGCGGCTCGCCATGGATGCGGCGCTTCGGCGAGCTGAGCGACGGCTTCGCGTCCGGCTGGATGCAGCTGCGCGGCGCGCGGCGCCGCCGTGGCGTCGACCGCGGCTTCGCGCTGTCCGATCACGCCGATTGGGCCGGCCTCAATGTCGCGATCGCGGCGACCGGTGCCACGCGCGTTTTCATCACGCATGGCCAAATCGCGGTAATGGTGCGATGGCTGTCGCAGCAAGGCTTCGATGCGAGCGCCTTCGCCACCGAATTCGAGGACGACGGCGGCGACGAGGAGGCGCGACCGCCCGAAGCGGCCGCGCAGGCAGCGACGGTCGAATCCGGCGAATGACGAGCGCCGCGACGACCCGGCGCCGCCGACCTGTCGCGGGCTAGGTCGGTCATGGAAGCCTTCGCCCGACTCTACGGCGAGCTCGACGCGACCACATCGACCCACGCCAAGCTCGACGCGCTCAAGCGCTAC
>JBDTXW010000145.1:0-7246 GCA_040005975.1 Betaproteobacteria bacterium
AGCGCGAGCTACGGGACCGCGTTCAAGGCCCCGACCTTCAACGACCTCTACTATCCGGGCTTTTCCAATCCCGATCTGCGGGCCGAGACCGCCCGCAGCGGCGAACTTGCGCTTCGCTATGCGTCGGACGCCGTCGGCGCCGGCGTCGTCGCCTATCGTAACCGGGTACGCGATCTGATCGTTTTCGAATGCGATGCCGATTTCAATTGCGCGCCGCAGAACGTCGCCGCGGCGACGCTGCAAGGCATCACGCTCGACGCCAGGCTACATCGCGGCGCGACGTCGCTGACCGCCAGCGTCGACTTGCAGCGGCCGCAGGACGATGCCAGCGGCCTTCTGTTGCCGCGCCGTGCGCGCCGCCACGCCGCGCTTGTCGTCGCGCATCCATTCGGACCGGTACGTGTCAGTGCCGAGCTCGCCGCGTCGGCGGCCCGTTTCGACGACGCCGCCAACACGCGCCGGATGGGCGGCTACGCGCTGCTCAACCTGCTGGCCGAGTGGCCGTTCGGAACGCGCTGGACTGCGTTCGCGCGCCTCAACAATGCGCTCGACAAGCATTACGAGCTCGCTGCCGATTACCGCACCGCCGGCGCAAACCTGTTCGCCGGCTTGCGCTGGCGCTATTAGGCAGTTCAGGCTTGAGAGCGCTGTTCGCTCTGGCGCTGTTGGTGCTTGCGGTCGCAAGCCGCGCTGGCCCACTCGTGGTCACCGATGGGACCGGCGCGACGGTGGCGCTGGGCGCCCCGGCGCGGCGCATCGTAAGCCTCGCACCCAGCGCGACCGAGCTGCTGTTCGCCGCCGGCGCCGGCGACAGCCTCGTTGCGGTCACCGACCCGGCTGATTGGCCGCCGGAAGCTGCGGGCCGGCCGCGCGTGGGCGATGCGCGGACACTCGATCTCGAGCGCATCGTCGGCTTGCGGCCCGATCTCGCCGTCGCCTGGCCGTATGTGGCTCCCGCCCAGATCGAGCGGTTACAGGCGCTGGGTATCCCCGTCTACCGCACCGACCCGCATACGCCGGAGGCGATTGCGCAGGACATCGAGCGGCTGGGCACGCTTGCGGGCACCACGGAAGTCGCGAACGGCGTCGCGGCGCGCTTCCGGTCGCGGCTTTCGGCGCTGCGTCAGCGCAGACACGGTGTCGAGACGATCCGCGTGTTCTACGAGATCTGGCACCAGCCTCTGTACACGATCGGCGGCGCGCACCTGATCAGCGCGGCAATCACGCTTTGCGGCGGCGAAAATGTCTTCGCGGCGCTCTCGCTGCCGGCGCCGTCGGTCAGCGTCGAAGCGGTTCTGGCGGCGCGGCCGTCGCTCATCATTGCCGGAACTGACGGCGCGGTCCGCCCGGTGTGGCTCGACGCGTGGCGCCGGTGGGCCGAACTGCCCGCGGTTGCGCGCGGCAATCTGTTCGTCGTCGACGCCAATCTGCTGCACCGCGCCGGCCCGCGCTTTGTCGACGGCGCCGAAGCCCTTTGCGCCGTCATCGACCAGGCACGTGCAAACGCCGCGCGCTGATGGCGCCGGTCAGTGCGAAAAGCTCAGCCGGGCGCGAAAACCGGCCCGCGCTCGGTCGCGACCGCCTGCAGCGGCACGCCGTAGAGCCGCGACAGCCGCGTTGCCGTCAGAAGTTCCGCTGCCGGACCGGCCTGTGCCGCGCCGCCGTCCAGCAGCAGCGCGTGGTCGCAGCAGCGCACCGCGAGGTTGACGTCGTGCAAGACCATCAGCACCGCCTTCTGCCCGCTTCGCGCCAATGCGGCGAGCCGATCGAGGAGTGCGAGCTGGTGTGCGAGGTCGAGATGGCTCGACGGTTCGTCGAGGAACAGAATATCCGGCCGCTGCGCGAGCAGCGCCGCGAGTGCCACGCGGCGGCGTTCGCCGCCGGAAAGCGTGCGTACGTCGCGCGCTTCGGCCCCGCCGATGTCCATCGCCGCCAGCGCGGCGCGGGCGATCGCGAGATCCTCCGCACTTTCCCATTGCCAGCGCGACAGGTGCGGATGCCTGCCGACCAGCACCGTTTCCAGCACCGTCGCGGCGAACGCGTCGCTGTCGTCCTGCGGCAGGACGGCGCGGCGGCGCGCGATGTCGCGCGGCGACAATTGCGCGAGCGGCGCTCCGGCGAGCTCGATCACGCCGGCTGCGGGCGGCCGGAGCCCGGCCAGTGTGTGCAGCAGCGTCGTCTTGCCCGCGCCATTACGGCCCAGGATCGCCCAGCACTCTCCCGGCGCGATCGAAAATGCCAGGTTGCGGCATACGGTCAGCGCGGCGATGCGGACCGTCAGCCCGGTGACCTGCAGCAGCGCTGGCCGGCTCATCGCTCGCGCCGCAGCAGGATCAGAAATACCGGCACGCCGATCAGCGCGGTGACGACGCCGACCGGAAGCTGTGCCGGTGCGGCGATCTGCCGCGCCAGCGTGTCTGCGATCAGCAGCATCGCGCCGCCGGCGAAGGCTGCCGCCGGCAGCAGCGCGCGCTGATCGTTGCCGATCACCAGCCGGACCGCGTGCGGCACGATCAGCCCGACGAAGCCGATCGCTCCGGCGGTGGTGACCGCGACCGCGGTCAGCAATGCGGCCAAAGCAAAAATCAGCCACGGAAGCCGCGCGATCGATACACCCAGCGCGGCCGCGATCGCATCGCCGCGCGCCAACGCGTTCAGGTCGCGGGCAAACGGCAGCGCGATGGCCATCGCCAGCGCGAGCACGACAAGGGGCGTCCACGTCGCGGGCGGTGCGGATAGGTCGCCGATCAGCCAGAACAGCATGCCGCGCAGCTGCGCCTCGGGCGCCAGCGACAGCAACAGCGCCACTACCGCGCCCCAGCCGGCCGCCACGATGACGCCGGTCAGCAAGAGCCTTGTCGGCGACCAGGCGCCCGAGCCCCGGGCGAGCGCGAAAACCAGCACCGTCGACGCGAAAGCGCCGGCAAAGGCTCCCGCCGGAATCAGCCATGCGGCTAAACCCAGCAGCATCGCCGCCAGCGCGCCGACCGCCGCACCCCCGGAGACGCCGAGCACGTACGGATCGGCCAACGGGTTGCGCAGCAGCACCTGCAGCAGCGCGCCAGCCATCGCCAGCGAACCGCCGGTCGCGAACGCGGCCAGCGCGCGCGGCAGCCGCAACTCCTGAACGATCATGCGCGGCATGGCGTCCCCGTCGCCACCGAGCGCGCGCAGTACGGTGATCGGATCGAGAGCGATGCTGCCCACGCCCAGCGCCAGCGCGAATGCCGCGAGCGCGACGGCGGCGAGGATGGCGACAGCCAGCGTGGCGGGAATCCGGGTCATCGCAGCGGCTCGCGGCCGCAGGCACGAAAGGCCGCCGGCAGCCGGAAGGGCAACGATTATAGCCTCCGGCATGTGGACTATAATTTCGTTTCGGCCGGCGTTGCGCCCGTGCGCTCTTGCGCCGCACTGCCGTCTGTTTGCCACGCGCGACGCGCAGGACGTTCGATCCCATCGATGAGCAAGGCATTCACCCGCGAAGACGACGACGGCGACATCGACGAGGATGTCGAGGAAGCGTCGCCGCTGCCGGCGGGCGCCCGGAACTACATGACGCCGGGCGGGTTCGCCCGCCTCAAAGCCGAGTTGAACGCGCTTGTCGACAAGGACCGTCCCGAGGTCGTCGCGACCGTTGCATGGGCGGCGAGCAACGGCGACCGGTCCGAGAACGGCGACTACATCTACGGCAAGAAGCGCCTGCGCGAAATCGATCGCCGCATCCGTTTCCTGATTCGCCGGCTCGACATTGCCGAGGTCGTCGATCCGATGGCGCGCCGCGATGTCGACGACATCGACCAGATATTCTTCGGCGCCACCGTGACGGTGCGCGATTCGCACGGTGAAACGCGCACCGTGAGCATCGTCGGCGTCGACGAGATCGACACGCATCGCGGCTACATCAGCTGGGTGTCGCCGATGGCGCGCGCGCTGATCAAGGCGCGTGAAGGCGATGCCGTGACGCTCAAGACGCCGGGCGGCGTCGAGGAGCTCGAAATTCTCGAAGTTCGCTACCAGGCACTGGACACGGCGTGACGATGCGCGGTTCCCGTTGACGCGGTCCGAAGCTTGACCCTATAGTGCACCGAAGATGGAATCCGAATTCGCCGAATTCGCGGGCCTCGAGCAGAAGCTTGCGTTGCTACTTGCCGATTACAACAGGCTCCGCGCCGAGAACGAGTCGCTGAAGCGCGAGCTCGGCCGCGCCCTCGAGCAGAACCGGGCGCTGACGGCGCGCATCGGCGCGGCGACGTCGCGGATCGACGCGCTTCTGCAGCAGCTGCCCGAATCACTCGGCTGATCCGATGGACGATCTCGCGACTACGCTCGATGTGTCGATCCTGGGACGCGAGTATCGTGTCGGCTGCAAGCAATCCGAGCGCGACGAGCTCCTGCTCGCCGTGCAGTTGCTCGATCGGCGCATGCGCGAGATCCGCGATTCGGGCAAGATCGCCGGCACCGAGCGCATCGCGGTCATGGCGGCGCTCAATATCGCGCACGAACTGCTGCAGGCGAAGGACGGCCGTGCCGGCGCGACGGTGACCGCCAACTTTGACAGCGCCGGCGTTCGGCGTAGAATTTCAGCGATGCAATCAGCCATCGATCGTGCGATGGCCGATCAGGATAAGCTGTTTTGAGCCCGTCGCGGCGCAACGCGGCGATCTGAACCTTTTTGCGTTCATTGTCCCCTGCGGTGTTCGAGCTGGCCATACACTCTTTGAACCAATGCTAATTTAGCGAGGTTGCCGAGCCTCAAACGGACCGGTGTGCGTTCCCTACGCGGAAGCGCCTGATGGTCCTGGCAGGCGACCCTCTTGAACTCAGGTTCAAGATGACGGTTGGCACGGCACAGGCGGGGGGCACCCATCTTAAGCAACTCGTCCGATTGCGGGCGAGCTGCGATCTGGCATCAGCCGGCGGCGTTCGCCGCCCGATCAATCGAATTCCGCTCCCGGTGGACCGCGCTTCCGCGCTGCAGTCGACCGGACAGAAGTCAAAACTTCGTGTGCAGACCGACGATGAAACCACCCGGTAAAACGCTCAGGATCAGCGGGTTGTCGCGGGTGTGAGCGAAGTACGCGGTCGCCGTGCCGAGCGCAAAGCCGGCCAACGCATCGGATTGCCAATGCGCGTGAATTTTCACTCTGGCAATCCCATCGTAGAGCGGCAGCAGTTCCAGCGCATAGACAGCCGGGTAGTCGTGACCGTACTCAAACACAAAAGGCGTCACGATCGCGGTGACGGCGGTCGCCTCACCGCTGGGAAAACTGTAGTGGCTCCATCCCTGGAACCAGAGGTTTGGGTTGGATGACTGGTCGGGGCGCGACCGCGTGAAAATGTGCTTGAGCGCTTCGGACGAGACCGCGCCGATGGCAGAGGAGTCGATCGATTGCCAGAATGTCTTGCCGAGCCGGGTTTCGCCACCTTCCCAAAGTGCGCCGGCAATCTCGCCGCCGATCGATACATCCATCGGCGCGGTCTGGTTGCTGCGTTTCCAGATGCCCGAGTTCTGATAGTCGACAAGGTGATCGATGCCGACCGGGCCGCTGCCCCCCGACGACTGCCGGCAGCACAGAAGGAAAAGCAGGCATGCGCACGCGGAACAAGCGGCGCATCGAGCGGTCGGCTGAAACGACACACGCACCAATGGACCCCACCGTAACTGCCGCAGCGAAGGGCATGCACAACACCGGCGGACGGGCGATGCCGATCTCGTTGCGGTTGCGTTGGAAAGCCTACGCCGAAAGGCTTTCTCGACGCTGACATCGCATGTCGACCGCGCGTGCGACACGTTTTGGACTTACGCTCGTTCGGATCATAATCAACAACTTCGATCGCTCCACTGCAGGCGTCCGATGCGCTATTGGCTGATGAAATCCGAGCCCGACGAGGTGTCGGTCGACGACCTCGCCGCGATGCCCAGGCAAACCGTCGCCTGGTACGGGGTGCGCAATTACCAGGCGCGCAACTTCATGCGCGACCAGATGCAGGTCGGCGATCTCGCGTTTTTCTACCATTCGAGCTGCCCCGAGCCCGGAATCGCCGGCATCGTCAAGGTGACGAAGGCCGCCTGTCCCGACGCCTCGCAGTTCGACAAGAAGAGTCCCTATTTCGACCCGAAGGCGACGCACGCGGCGCCGCGCTGGGTCAACGTCGAGGTCACGCTGGTGAAAAAGACGCGGCTCATCCCGCTCGCCGAGCTTCGCGGCCGCGCTGACCTCGCCACGATGCGCGTGCTGCAGGCGGGCAACCGCCTGTCGATCACGCCGGTCGATCCGCGGGAATGGACAGTGATCACCAAGCGGCTGATGAAGGCATAGCGTGGATTGGACGCTGGTCCCGATCTTCCTGGCGATCGGCGGCGTTGTCGGCTTCATCGCCGGTTTGCTGGGCATCGGCGGGGGGATGACGATGATCCCGCTGCTCACGCTGATCTTCAGCTACCAGCATTTTCCTCCCGAGCACATCCTGCATATCGCGGTGGCGACTTCGTTGGCGACGATCGTGTTCACCTCGATCTCCAGCGTGCGGACGCACCACGCGCACGACGCGGTGGTCTGGCCCATTTTCTGGCGGCTTGCCCCGGGAATCCTGGTGGGGTCACTGGTTGGCCCGCAACTGGTCAGCGGTCTGTCGACGGCTGCTTTGTCGGGCGTATTCGCGGCGTTCGCGGCGTTCACCGCGACGCGGCTTTTGCGCAATCCCAGGCCGAAACGGACCCGGGCGCTGCCTGGCGCACCGGGCATGTTTGCCGTCGGCGGCGCCATCGGCGTGCTGTCGAGCATTGTCGGTGCCGGCGGCGCGTTCATTTCGGTGCCGTTCATGACAGCATGCAACGTGCGCATCCATAACGCAGTCGCGACGTCCGCGGCGCTGGGCCTGCCGATCGCCGCCGCAGGCACCGTCGGCTATCTGATCGCCGGATTGCGGCAGACCGGGCTGCCGCCGTACACGATCGGCTACATCAACCTGCCGGCGCTCGTTGCCATCGCCAGTGCCAGCGTGCTGTTCGCTCCGGCCGGTGCGCGCATGGCGCACCGCTGGCCGGTCCTGCGTCTGCGTCGCGCGTTTGCCGCGCTGCTCTATGCCGTCGCCGCATTTTTCCTGTGGAAGGTCTTTGCCGCCTGACCGCTCTCTCGCGGCCACGGAAACCTTCGGACCGTGGCACCCGGGGATCGAATCGGAGGTCCCGGAGCATCTGCGCCATCTCGACACGATCTTTCGTCCGGAAAACGTCTTTACCGGC
>JBDTXW010000146.1:0-7194 GCA_040005975.1 Betaproteobacteria bacterium
TCAGGTTGTGCGGAACGCGGCGCTCCATATCTCCATTCAGATGCGCTTCCTCGATCTGCGACAAGCCCTGCCAGAGCTTGTCGCGCAGCATGCGTACGCGCTCGTTGTCGGTCGCCATCTCCAGCCGCGCCAGCCGGAAGGCCTCGCCCATGCCGACGATCTGATGCGTCGCCAGCGTACCCGAGCGCATGCCGCGCTCGTGGCCGCCGCCGTGCATCTGGGCTTCGATACGCACGCGCGGCTTGCGCCGGACGAACAGCGCGCCGACACCTTTCGGCCCGTAGGTCTTGTGCGCCGAGAAGCTCATCAGGTCGACCTTGAGGCTGCCCAGATCCACCGGCACCTTGCCTGTCGCCTGCGCCGCGTCAACGTGGAAGATGATGCCGCGGCTGCGGCAGATCTCGCCGATCGCCGGAATATCCTGGATCACGCCGATCTCGTTGTTGACGAACATCACCGAGACCACGATCGTATCCGGCCGTAGCGCCGCCTTGAAAGCCTCGAGGTCGAGCAGCCCGTCCGGCTTGACGTCGAGATAGCTGACCTCGAAGCCGTCGCGCTCGAGCTCGCGCATCGTGTCGAGCGTGGCCTTGTGCTCGGTCTTGACGGTGACGAGGTGCTTGCCCTTGTCCCTGTAGAAATGTGCTGCGCCCTTGAGCGCGAGATTGATCGACTCCGTCGCGCCCGAGGTCCAGACGATCTCCCTCGGGTCGCAGTGGACCAGCGCGGCGACTTCCTCGCGCGCCTCCTCGACGGCTTTCTCGGTCTTCCAGCCGAATGCGTGCGAACGCGAGGCGGGATTGCCGAAATGCTCGGTCAGGTACGGAATCATCTTCGCCGCGACGCGCGGATCGACCGGCGTCGTCGCCGAATAGTCGAGATAGATCGGTTTCTTCATCGTGTTCTCTAAATATCGCTCTATACGACCGGGGCCGGCTCGGCCTTCTTGCCGGCCAGCACCCGATGGTCCTGCAGCACGTTCACTTCAGACTTGTCCTGCTGCCGCACCAGCTGCTCGAGCGTCACCGAGTGCAGGAACGAGAAGATGTGTGTGTTAAGGCTCGCCCAGAGCTCGTGCGTCATGCACCGCCTGTCGTCGAGACAATTTTCCTTGCCACCGCACTGCGTCGCATCGATCGGCTCGTCGACGGCGAGGATGATGTCGGCAACCGTAACGGCGGTCGCGTCGCGGGCGAGGTTGTAGCCGCCGCCGGGGCCGCGCACGCTGTCAACCAGCCCGTGCCGCCGGAGCTTGCCGAACAACTGCTCGAGGTAGGACAACGAGATCCTTTGCCGCTCCGATACCGCCGCGAGCGTCACCGGTCCCTTGGCGTTATGCATCGCCACGTCTATCATCGCCGTCACGGCGAATCGTCCTTTGGTCGTAAGTCTCATGATCGCCTGCCCTTCGCCTGTCGCTCTCACGCTTTCAGAGTCAAATTCTATAATTCCCGACTAGTTTAGTCAACTAAAAACCCTACTAGTTCAGTCAAGTAAACGGTTGAGTTGGGCCGGGTCGAACCGGTCAGCCGTCGCCTTGGCGTCGCTGCAATCGACCCCCTCGTGCTGCAGATGTTCGATCAGTTTCCGCAGGCGCTCGTCGGTGGCCGTCGCATGGTCGAGCAGCGAGTGGATCGCCTGCACCATCGGGTCGTTCATGTCCGGACCGATCCCATAGGCGGAAAAGCCGATGCGGGTCGCCTGCGCCTCGCGCCGGACCGCGTCGTCCCCGGCCAGAATGCGCGCCGGGATGCCGACCGCGGTCGCCCCGGCGGGCACGTCGCGTACGACCACTGCGTTGGACCCCACCTTGGCGCCGTCGCCGACCAGGACGGGCCCCAGAACCTTCGCCCCGGCGCCCAGGACGACGGCGCGTCCCAGCGTAGGATGCCGCTTGCCGGCGTTCCACGAGGTCCCGCCCAGCGTCACCCCGTGGTAGAGCGTGCAGTCGTCGCCAATCTCGGCGGTCTCGCCGATGACGACCCCCATGCCGTGGTCGATGAATACCCGCCGGCCGATCGTCGCGCCCGGGTGGATTTCGATGCCGGTCAGCCAGCGACCCCAGTGCGACAGCCAGCGCGCGAGCCAGCGCGCGCCGCCCCGCCATAAGCGATTGCTCACCGCCCGATGCCACACCAGGGCATGCAAGCCCGGGTAGCAGGTCAGGACCTCCCAGGACGAGCGCGCGGCGGGATCCCGCTCGAATACGACGGCAATGTCTTCACGAAGTCGGTCGAACATGCTGCGATGTTGCCATATCCGACAGATTTACTCAAGTATTGGCGTCTCGCGGCGGCCCTTCAGTCAGCCTTGTGCATGCGCTGCAGCCGCTCGTCGATTCGCGCGAGGATACCGCGCAGGATGTTGACTTCCTCTTTTTCCAACCGTGCGCGCGCAAACAGGCGCCGCAGCCGCGGCAACAGGCGCTTGGGGTGCGCGGGGCGCAGAAAATCGAGCGCGACCAGCGTGCGCTCGCCGTGCTCGAACAGCCGCGCGATCTCGTCCTGCGTCGCCGGCTCGAAGGCCGGCGCGCGCCAGACCTCCCCGCCGTCGGTCGCGACGCGCAATTCGTACGCGGCCACCTGCACCGCGGCCGCCAGATTGAGCGAAGAAAAAGCCGGGTCCGACGGAATCGTCGCGACCAGCTGGCAGCGCGCAAGCTCCGAATTCGACAGCCCTGACATTTCGCTGCCGAAGACCAGCGCGACCTCGTCGCGCGCGGCGTAGCGGAGCGCCTCCTGCGCGGCGGCGCGCACCGGCAACGCAGCCCCGGCGAATTCGCGCCTGCGCGCCGAGAATCCGATCGCCAGCGCGGCGCCGGCGAGCGCCGCATCGAGCGTGGCGACGACACGCGCCGCGCGAAGGATGGCAGTTGCGCCGGACGCGAGCGCATCGGCTTCGGGATCGGGAAAACGCTGCGGCGCCACCAGCGTCAGCCGGGAAAGTCCCATCGCGCGCATCGCTCGAGCAGAGGCGCCGATGTTGCCCGGATGGCTGGTCGCGCACAGGACGATGCGGATGCGCGACAGCGCATCGCTTTTCGTTCGCGGATTGACGACGGATGGCTCGGATGCGTCCGTCATGCGGCGTCGAATGGCCTCGATTGCAGGTAGAATGCGCGACGATTGTTCTTTATGCGCCGCTCGCGCCTCATCGCCAGAGCGGTGAACCCGAATGCACCCGATGCTCACCCTCGCGGTCAAGGCCGCGCGCCGCGCCGGCGGCGTCATCAATCGCGGCGCACGCGATCTGGACCGTCTCGTCATCACCGCCAAGGGTCCGAAGGATTTCGTCAGCGAGATCGACCGCGCCGCCGAAGCTGCAATCGTCGACACGCTGCGCGCCACCTATCCCGACCATGCGATTCTAGCAGAGGAAGGCACGGCTCAAGGCACGAACGCGGCGTCCGAATATCTGTGGATCATCGATCCGCTCGACGGGACGACCAACTTCCTGCACGGCTTTCCGCAGTACTGCGTTTCAATCGCCTTGCAGCACAAGGGCCAGATCACCCAGGGCGTGATCTACGATCCGGTGCGCAACGACCTCTTCACCGCGTCGCGCGGCCGCGGTGCGTTTCTGAACGACCATCGACTGCGCGTTTCGCGCCGGCAGCATCTGAAAGACTGCCTGGTCGGTACCGGCTTTCCGTTTCGCGACGGCAGCGATCTCGAAACCTATATCCGGATGATGCGCGCGATGATGCAACAGACGGCGGGCCTGCGCCGGCCCGGGTCGGCCGCGCTGGACCTGGCCTATGTGGCCGCAGGGTATTACGACGGATTCTGGGAAGTGGGCTTGAACGCCTGGGATGTCGCCGCCGGCAGCCTGCTGATCGTCGAAGCCGGCGGGCTGGTCGGCGATCTCGCCGGTGAAGCCGACTATTTGCGCGGCGGCCAGATAGTAGCCGCAAATCCGCGAATTTTCGCCCAAATGGTCAAGGTGCTCGGGCCTTTCGCGGCGTCGCTCGCAGTCGTAGCCGACAACAAAGGCTGAAGTCTTCGCGCCGGGCGACGCCTGGCCCTGTCGAGCGCGCTGTTGTTTCCAGCGCAAAACCCCCCCAAACGGCGGATTTGCCGGACAATCCGCATGACAATCCCATTGTCATTGTGTACGATGGGCCGCGACTGGCAACACGCGCCGCTGTGTGGCGCCCTTGCCCAAACATCCGGGACCGGGAGCGACCGATGATTCAACGATGGCTGCAAAGGCTTGTCCTGCTGGCGCTGTTCGGCGCGCTTGCTGCGACGGCGCAGGCGGAGACAATCTCGCGCATCCGCGTGATGCTGCATCCCTACGCCGCCGCGCCCGGCGCGCTTCCGGATGCCGCGCTCGCCCGCCTGCAGACGCTGGCCGGAATATCGTTGAGCCTGGCCGGCACGACGCGCACCGGCGGCCTCGAGCTCGATCTCGCCCAGCCGCTCGATCGTGCGACGGCCACCGCGCTGGTGGCCCGCCTGCGCGTCGATCGCAGCGTCCTGTGGGCGGAGCCGGTGTCGGCCGACGCCTTGCTTCGCGCGCAATCGATGCGCATGAGCGCAGCGACCAGCGATCTCGGCGACAAGCTGATGCTGCGGCTGGCGGGTGACCCCGCCCCGGACTGGGCGAGCCTGTTGCCGCGCTGGAGTGCGCTGCTTGGCGCGCCGCTCAGCGTCGACCATCAGATCGGCAAGCTGTGGGTCCTCAAGCTGCAGAACAAGGTCATGCAGGATCGCCTGGGCGCGATGGCGTCGTTGTTGCAGACCGATGCCGCCGTGCAGTATGCCGACCCGGTCCGTCGCGCCACGGCCAAGCTCGTGCCGAACGACGAAAAATACAGCCAGCAATGGTCGTTGTCGGACGCCGTCGGCGGCATCGGCGCGCCGGCGGCCTGGGACCTGCAGGTCGGTAGCGTGTCGACCGTGGTCGCCGTCGTCGATACCGGCATCACGCAACACCCGGAGCTCGCCGGCCGCGTTTTGCCGGGGTTCGACTTCATCAGCGATCCGGCATCGGCGAACGACGGCGGCGGTCGGGACAACGACGCATCCGATCCGGGTGATGCGACTTCCGACGGCGAATGTGGTGACGGCTCGCGCGGCGAACCGAGCTCCTGGCACGGCACGTTCGTCAGCGGCATCATCGCCGCTAACACCAATAATGGCGCCGGGATCGCGGGCCTCAACTGGAACGCGAAGATCCTGCCGGTGCGTGTGCTCGGCAAATGCGGCGGCACGTTCGAAGACATCACCGCGGGCGTCCTGTGGGCGGCCGGCCTGGCGGTTGCCGGCGCACTGCCTAATCCGAATCCGGCGCGGGTGATCAACATGAGCCTCGGCGGCGCAACATCGTGCCCGCAGGCGCTGCAGGATGCGATCGACCTCGCGCTGTCGCAAGGTGCGGTAATCACCGTCGCCGCCGGCAATGAAAGTGACAACGCCTCCGATTCGGCACCGGCAAACTGCAGCGGCGTCATCACCGTCGGCGCCAGCACGCGTGCCGGCGATCGCGCCGGCTATTCGAATTTCGGTGTGCGGGTCGACGTATCGGCGCCGGGCGGCGATGGTAGCGACTTAAGCACGCTGGTTCTATCGCTGTCCAACGACGGTACGGTCAGCGTCGGCAATCCCGCATACGCGATCGGCGCCGGAACGAGCGCCGCCGCACCGCACGTCGCCGGCGTCGCCTCGCTGATGCTGGCGCGCAACGCTAACCTGACGCCGGGGCACGTGCTCGACATCATCAGCGGCACCGCGCGCCTGTTCGCCAGCGGCGGCACTTGCGGCAACGGGCCGTTCTGCGGCTCGGGCCTGCTCGATGCGGGTCTGGCGGTCATGAGCACGTTCCCCGGTGCGAGTGTCGCGCCGCCGGGCACCGTGCCGGTGATCGAGTACTACCGCGCCGACAAGGACCACTATTTCATGACGGCCAGCGCCGACGAAGAGTTTTTCGTCGACAACTATCTCGCCGGAACCTTTCAGCGCACCGGAGAGCTGTTCTTCGCGTGGCTGGATCCCGCCCTCGCGCCGGCGGATGCCGTGCCGGTATGCCGTTTCTACAGTCCTCTGCCGCTGATCGATTCGCATTTCTTCACGGCATTCCCCGACGAATGCAATTTCGTCATCACTCACTGGCCGAACGTCTGGCTGCTCGAGAGCCGCGCGGTTTTCTACGTGCTGGCGGCGGACTCGCTCGGCAACTGCCGCGCGGGCACGCTGCCGGTCTATCGCTTCTTTGACAATCGCAACGACGCCAACCATCGTTACACGATCGATCTCTCCGTGCGGCGCGCGATGTTGAACCGCGAGTGGGCGCCGGAGGGACTCGGCCCGAACGGCGTCGCGTTCTGCACGCCGATCTGACTCGCGTCAACCTGCCCGAAACGAAAAAGCGAGCCTCCCGGCTCGCTTTTTTTCGCCCCAGCGCTCGCGCGTCGGCGCCGGGTTCAGGCCGCGGCAGCGGCATGACCGTGGCGCTGTTGCGCCGCCAGCGTGTCGAGCGCCGCGCTGACCGCGCGGTCGAACAAGGGTACCGGCTCGACGATCAGGCTCGCCTTGCCCGCGCTGAGCTGCCAGGCGAGGTCCTCGGGGGTGGCGACGATCGCGCGCGTGCGCTCGCGCGTGGTGAACAGGTATTTGCTGCGCAACGGGCTGATCCACGACAGTCGCGCGTTTACCGCCTGATCGCCGCGGCCGAACGCGAACCAGGTACCGACGACCATGTCGGCGACGAAATCGTGGACGTTGGCGATACGTGGCGGCGCGACGGCGGCCTGGTCCGCGGCGCCGCCTTCGGCGGCGCCCGACGCGGTCGCCGATACAGCGGCGTCGATCGCCGGCGCTTCGGCCGCAGCCGGCACGGCGGCCGGCTTGATCGCGGCCATATGCAGTTGATACATCGCGTCGAGCAGCGGCTTGATGCGCTCATCGCCGACGTTGACCGCCGCGGCTCCCGCGCGCAGATTGCGAATCATCACCGGAACGAGCTTGGCGAGCCGCGCCTTTTGCGCGGTGCGCTCCTTCGCCGTCAGGCTCCACAACAGGTCGTCGAGGGTGCGTACACCGCGGCGCCAGCCATCGCCCTCGGTTCCCTGCACCGTCCGTACATCGGTCAGGTAATCGGCCCAGATGGTTTCGCTGAACGAGCGCACGTCGAACGGCACGTCGACGCCGGAGAGCTTGTCGCGGATCAGCGCGCGGACCGCGGAGCGATCGG
>JBDTXW010000147.1:0-7181 GCA_040005975.1 Betaproteobacteria bacterium
TGGCCTTGGCGTAGGCGATCGCCGCGTGCGCCATCGCCTGCTCGTTGTGCGCGCGATAGGTTGGCAGCGTATCGCTATGCAGGTAAAGCGCTTCGCCGATCCCGGCGACGTTGCCGTGGCCGAAGATCGCGAACACGCCGCCGAACAAGGGCACGGTGCCGGAGCCCGTGTCGGCCGACAGCGCCGCGATATAGCGCACCAGCGCTTGCGCCGCGGTCAGGCGAATCGTGCCGCTCATGCGGCGGCCTCTTCGATCGGCTCGCCGCGTGCGTCGCACCAGGCGCGGATCAGCGCCTCGAAATTCGCGCGCACGGCGCGCACCAGTGCCGCGTCGTCGATGTCGCCCGCCAGCCACTTGCGGCTGGGCTCGTGAAAGATCGTGCGCCCGACCGCGAAGCCGCGGCAGGTTCGGCTCGACCGCGCCTGCGCGAAACCGGCGGCCAGCGCTTCGGCATCCGCTGCCTGCCCGAGCAGCAGCACGCCGCGGCAATAGGGATCGCGCTCGGCGATCAGCGCGTCGATTGCCTCCCACTCGCCGGCAGGCATCGGCTCGAGCTTCCACCACTCCGGAAAGATGTTCAGGTTGTACAGGCGCTTGATCGCGCGGTAGACGGTATCGGCGGCGCGCGGCAACCCGCTCGGCGGGATGATCTCGAGCAGCAGCTCGTGGCCGCTCGCCTGCACCGCGTCGTACAGCGCGCGAACCTGCGCTTCCTGCTCGAGGCGGTTGTCGATGGCGTCGTCCGGATGGAACCTGACCAGGCATTTGACGACATGCTCCTGCGGCCAGGCGATGAGACTCGTCCCGATCGACCGGCCGCGATCGAACACCAGCGGGTTCGAGCCCGGCAGCTCGACCGGCCTGCCTATCCACCAGCCGCGTCCGGTGGCGGCGTTCAACGCATCCTGCCCGTCGCGATCGTCGCAGAGTATGCCGATGCGCCCCGCCAGCCCGAGCGAGGCTTCGGTTTGTGCGACGGCATCCACAAACAATTTTTTCAACTGCGGCAGCCGGGCTTCGCCGGCGCCGGCCTCGGCCGCGAGATCGAAGAACTGGTTGCGATGATCGAACGCGAACGCGAAGACGGCGTCGCGCACCGCGCGCGGCGCGGTGACCCGATGCAGCCGGGTCAGCAGCGCGTCCTGGTCGGGCCGCGGGATGCTCTCGGCGTTGGCGAGAAAATAATCGAGCTCGATACGGGTCGGCATCGCCGGCGCGCAGCCATGGCGCGAGACGACCAACGCGCCGCAGGCGTTGGCGTAGCGGCAGCAGGCATCGTAGTCCTGGCCGCGCACCCAGCCTGACAGGAATCCCGCCGAGAACGCATCGCCGGCGCCCAGCACGTTCAGCACCTCGACGTCGACGCCGCGGCCGTTGAACGCCTCGTCGAGCGAGCGCGGTATCGGGCCGTCGAGCACTGCGCAGCCGAGCGGACCGCGCTTGACCAGCAGCACGGCAGGCGTGACGCGGCGCACGGCAACAAGCGATTCGATGATGTCGCTGCTGCCGCCGGCAATGTTGAATTCCTCGATCGTGCCGACGACGAGATCGATCTTGGGCAGGATCGCCTGCAGGTGTGCGGTCACCGTGTCGGAACGGACGTAGCGGGTCGCGCCGTCGCCGCGGGCGGTCAATCCCCACAGGACAGGCCGATAATCGATGTCGAGGACCGTGCGCACGTCGTTCTTGCGCGCGCGCTCGAGCGCGAGCTTGCTGATGCGGTCGATGTACGCGGTCGAGAAGTGCGTGCCGGTGATGAGCAGCGCCTTGCTCTGCGCGATGAAAGCCTCGTCAACGTCGCTTTCGGCGATCGCCATGTCGGCGCAATTCTCGCGCAGGAAAATCAGCGGGAACGTGTCCTTGTCCTCGATTCCGAGGACGACCGCGCCGGTCAGGCGCGTCGGATCGATGCCGACGTGGCTGACGTCGCAGCCTTCGCGGCGAAGAGTCTCGACCAGGAAGCGGCCCAGGCCGTCGTCGCCGACGCGCGAGATCAGTGCGGCCTTGAGGCCGAGGCGTGCGCAGCCGAACGCGGTGTTCGCCGACGAGCCGCCCAGGTATTTGGCAAAGCTGGTGACGTCCTCGAGCCGGGCGCCGATCTGCTGCGCGTAGAAATCGACGGCGAAGCGGCCGAGGCAGATGACGTCGAGCCGGCGGCCGGCGGCAAAAGGCGTGGCGTTTCGCATCGGGACGCGCAGCTTGCGGTGCGGAGAAGCGGATGGCGATTGTCGCGTATCCGCGTGGGCAATTCAAGTTCCACGGCGGCGCGGATTTGGAATATCGTTTGTATCGCTCGCCGCATCTCGCGACGACGAAGGATGAAGCCATGCCCTTGACTGCCCGCTATGCCGCCGCGCAGCAGGTCGCGCTCAAGGCTGGCGAGCTTGCACGCGACCTTTTCGCCAAGCGCGACTCGCTGATCGTCGAGAACAAGGGCGCGCAGAACTTCGTCAGTCGCGCCGACCGTGCCATCGAGGATTTCATCGCCAGCAAGCTGGCCGCGGCGTTTCCCGGCGACGCTTTCCTCGGCGAGGAATCGGCGGCGTTTGGCGGTACGCCCGAGCACATCTGGGTCGTCGATCCGATCGACGGCACGCACAATTTCCTGCGCGGGCTTCGCTACTACTGCGTCTCGATCGCGTATGTCGAGGCCGGTAAGACCGAAGTAGGCGTCGTCTACGATCCCGAGCACGATGAGATGTTCCACGCGCGGCGCGGCGACGGCGCGTGGCGCCGGCATGGCGGCGATCAGGGACGCATCGCGGTCAGCGAATGCACCGCGCTGAACCAGGCGCTCGTCGCGCTCGGACACCACGATCGCTACCCCGAGCCGCGCTATCTGGCGCTGCGCCACGCGCTGATGGACGCCGGCACGGCCACGCGCAATCTCGGCGCGGGCGCGTTGCAGCTCGCGCATGTCGCTTCCGGACGCCTGGACGGTTTTGTCGAGCTGTCGCTCAACGCGTGGGACGCCCTCGCCGGCCTGCTGCTGGTCGAGGAAGCGGGAGGCTATGTCGCGCCGTTTCCCGGGCCGGAACGCTGGCGCGAGCCGGCGCCGGTTCTCGCCTGCGCGCGCGGCATCTCCGGCGCGTTGCAGACGATGGTCGGCGCCTGGTAGGCCGCCGCGCCCACGCGTTGGTGGGCGGGCCTTCGGGCGCTACTGTTTTTTTGTCTTGGCGAAATCGCCGGCAAAGACGCTGGCGAAGGCGTCGGGTTTGAAATACTTGCGCAGCGCCGCGTTGACGGTCGGCGCGTCGAGGCCTTCGAGCGCGGCGTCGAGCTTGGCCGAGTAGCCGAATGTGCGGCCGACAAACGACTGCTCGTTCAGCGCCGAGGCGAGCGTCGCATCCTGGGTGCGCGCAAGCCGGCGCTGCTGCAGCAGCGCGCGCTTGGCGTCGGCGACCTCCTCGGCGCTGAAGCCGTCGCGTTGCGCTCGCTCGAGTTCGTCCTGCACACCGCGGCGCAGACGCTCGAGATTCTCCGGCGCGAAAATCGCCGAGATCGAGATCGCCGTGTTGGGCTCCCAGCTGCTCGCATGCATCGAGCTGTTGATGCCGTAGCTCAAGCCCTCTTTCTGGCGAAGGCGATTCCACAGCCGCGAATTGCTCGATCCGCCGAGCATGTAATTGGCGAGCACCAATGCCGGGTAGTCGGGATCGTTGTCGCTCAGCGCGAACGCCGTCTGGCCGATCAGGAAGGCATTGGCCTTGTCCGGCGTCTCGATCGGCATCGCCGCGGCGCGCTTGGCGACCAGCGGATCGGGCACGCGCGTGTAACGGCTCGGCGACGGCCATGCGCCGAACAGGCGCTGCAGCTGGTCCTTCACCGCGGCGACGTCGAAATCGCCGACGATGCTGAGCTCGGCCGCGTTCGCGCCGTAGAAGCTGCGGTGAAAATCCTGCAGCCGGTCGACGCCCGGCGCCTTGAGATCGGCGAGCTCCTCGTCGAACGTCGGCGTGTAGCGATCGTCGCCCTTCGGGTAGGGATTGTCGTAGCGCGCGAGCGCCCGCACGGCGATCGCCCGCGGGTCGGTGCGCTGCTGCTCGATGCCTGCGGTTTGCGCGCGCTTGAGCGTCTCGAGCTCGGTCGCGGGAAACGATGGGCGCTGCAGGGCCTCGGCCAGCAGGTCCAGCGTCGGCGCAAGATTGGCGCGCACCGTCTGGCCGCGCGCGGTCAGCCCGGTTTGTGCGCCGCTGATCGACAGCGATGCCCGCAGCCGGTCGAGTGTGTCCTCGATCTCCTGGCGGCTGTGCTGCGACGTGCCGCGCAACAGCATGGCGCCGGCGAGCACCGCCTCGGCTTCGCGGCCCTTGATCGATGCCTCATCGCCGTAGTGCATCGACAAATGGAAGCGCACGGTCCCGCCGCGGGTCTTTTTGGGAAGCAGCGCGACCTTCATGCCGTCGGGGAGGGTGTAGCGCTCCGTCCTCGCGTCGAGGTTGGCCGGCGTCGCGTCGAAGCTTTCGCCGGCAGCGATCGCCGGGTCGCCCTTGTAGTCCTTGACCATCGCCGCGATGTTGACCGCAGGCGGCGCCGGCGCGCGGTCGGGCTTGGCATCGGGAATGAATTCGCCGACCGTGCGATTGGACGCCTTGAAGTAGGCGCCGGCGGCGCGATCGACATCAGCGGCGGTCAGCGCGCGCCAGCGGTCGCGCTGCAGGAAAAACAGCCGCCAGTCGCCCGTTGCGATCGAGCTCGAGAGCGCGATGCCCAGACGCTGCGGATCATTGATCGTCTCCTCGATCGATTTCAGCGCCTTGGCGCGAACGCGTTCGATTTCCACCTGGGTGAAAGGCTGCTTAGCGACGTCCTCGATCACCTGCAACATCGTCGTGCGGGCGGCGTCGAGCGAATCGTTTTCCGGCACCTGCGCGAGGAACATCGCGAATCCGGGATCGAAGCCGTTGTAAACGAAGTCGTCGACTGCGGCCGCCTTCCTGGTTTCGACCAGCGCCTCGTACAGACGTCCGCCGGGAGTGGCCGTCATCGCGCCGACTGCCGCGGAAATCGCAACCGCGTCCGGATGCGATCCAGGCACCGTGTGATACATCGCCGACAGCCATTGGGTGTTGCCGACACGGCGGAGCGTCACCTCGCGCGCACCGTCCTGCACCGGCTCGTCGGTGTACAGGCGTGGCAGCACGCGCGCCGGCTTCGGGATCGGTCCGAAATACTTCGCGACCA
This sequence comes from Betaproteobacteria bacterium, assembly GCA_040005975.1. Taxonomy (GTDB): domain Bacteria; phylum Pseudomonadota; class Gammaproteobacteria; order Burkholderiales; family Casimicrobiaceae; genus PALSA-1003. Next base: position 5,186 of record JBDTXW010000147.1, read on the forward strand.
GCGCGAGCGCCCGGTCCGGATCGATCGCCCCGGCGATCGTCAGCACGGCGTTGTCCGGCTGATAGTAGAGATGGTAGAAGGCCTGCAGGCGGTCGATGTCGACTCTTTCGACGTCGGCGCGCGCGCCGATCGTGTCCTTGCCGTAGTTGTGCCAGTCGAATCCGGCCGCGGTCGTGCGCTGGATAAGAATGCGCACGGGGCTCGTTTCGTTGCGCTCCATTTCGTTGCGCACGACGGTCATCTCGCTGTCGAGGTCCGTGCGCAGCACCGTCGAGTTGACCATACGGTCGGCTTCCATGCCGAGCGCCCAGTCGAGGCTTTCGTCGGACGCCGGAAATGTCTCGAAATAGTTGGTGCGGTCGTACCAGGTCGTCCCGTTGAACGCCATGCCGCGCTGGGCGAGCCCGGCCATCAGGTTGCGGCGGGTCGTCGTGCCCTTGAACACCATGTGCTCGAGCAGGTGCGCCATGCCGGTCTCGCCGTAATTCTCCATCCGCGATCCGACCAGGTAGGTGATGTTGACGGTGACCTTGGGCTGGCTGGCGTCGGGGAAGAGCAGCACCTTGAGGCCGTTGGCCAGCGTGTACTCGCTGATGCCTTCGACCGAGGCGCCCGGCGTGACGCCGGCGGGGAGCGCGGCGCCGGCGGCGCCAATGAAGAGCAGCAATGCCGCACCGAACAGGCTGCGGGCGAGCGATCGTGACAGCGGTAACATGGGTAAATCCTCGAGAACGGGCGAGCGGCGGACAGAGGCTGAGTATAGCGGCGGGGGCGGTAGAGACGCTTGCGGCGACCGACGATCCAGCGACCGCTGCCAGGACCGCCGCGCCGGGACGGCGTTCCCGGCAGGCGCCGGGCTATTCCACGCCAGAACATCGTCCCCGGGCGCCGGCCTCATTTGGTTCGCGATTGACGTTTACGTAAACGGAATATAATGTCGGCAGCAGGGCCTTGGGGAGTAAGCTCTCCGAGGCCGTCCGGGCCGGGTGCGGGTCGATTTTCGCCCCGAAAGCGCTCGCCAGACAGGGCGCCCACGCCGGACCCGGATCCGACCGCCGGAGCAGTGATGAACGACCTCGCCATCGTCAAAAAACCGCTGGTCTACAAGCCGGCGCACAAGATCCGCTTCGTCACCGCGGCCGCGCTGTTCGACGGTCACGACGCGTCGATCAATATCATGCGCCGCATTCTGCAGGCGTCGGGCTGCGAGGTCATCCATCTCGGCCACAACCGCTCGGTCGACGAGATCGTCACCTGCGCGCTGCAGGAAGACGCGCACGGCATCGCGATCTCGTCCTACCAGGGCGGCCACGTCGAGTTCTTCAAGTACATGCTCGACCTCTTGCGCGAGCGCGGCGGCGCGCACATCAAGGTGTTCGGCGGCGGCGGCGGCGTGATCGTGCCGGCCGAGATCGACGAGCTGCACGCGTACGGCGTCACGCGCATCTTCTCGCCCGAGGACGGCCAGCGCCTCGGGCTGCAGGGCATGATCGACGCCATGATCGAGGCGAGCGACAGCGACCTCGCCGCCAACCTTCCGCGCGGGTTGGACGCGCTGAAAGCGGGTGATCGGCGCGCGCTGGCGCGTCTCATCACCGGGCTCGAGGCCGAAGCCCTGCCCCAGCCGCAGCTCGACGAGCTCACGCGGGCCGCGGGTGCTTCCACTTCGGTCACGCTCGGCATCACGGGAACCGGCGGCGCGGGCAAGAGCTCGCTCACCGACGAGATCGTGCGCCGCTTCCGTCTCGACCAGCGCGACGCGCTGAAGATCGCCATCATCTCCATCGACCCGTCGCGCCGCAAGTCGGGCGGCGCGCTGCTCGGCGACCGCATCCGCATGAACGCGATCGGTCCGTGGAAGCGTGCGGACGGCTCGCTGAAGGCCTCGGTCTTCATGCGCTCGCTGGCCACCCGCGAGGCGGGCCAGGAAATCTCCGACGCGCTGCCCGACGTCATTGCGGCCTGCAAGATCGCGGGCTTCGACCTGATCGTCGTC
>JBDTXW010000148.1:0-7130 GCA_040005975.1 Betaproteobacteria bacterium
ATCAGACGCTCGAGCACCTGCTTGTCGAGCACGTCGGCAGCGGGAGGCTCGACCTTCTGCTGCTTCAACTGCTGCTGCACGACGCGCCGCGCCTCGTCGACTTCGTACTGCGTCAGCGCCTCGTCGTTGACGACCGCGACGACGCGGTCGACGGTGACGACGGGAGACGGCGCGCTCGTGGGTTGCGCGCAGAGGCCGGCGGCGAACAGCGCCAGCGCGATCGAGACAGATGGACGAACGTACATGTGGAACCCTTCAGAATTCCGGGAAGTAGTCGGTGCCTGCGCCACCGAGTGGCCGCGTCGACGGCTCGTTGGTCGTCAGATAGCCAGGGACGCTGCGCTTGAGGACATCGATCGGATTGGTACCCAGACGTGCGAGACCGTTCAGCTCGAACTGCACGAATACCGATTTGCTGGCCTGTTCCGTCGTCGTCGTCAGGCGCTGGCCGACGATGCGAAGCGCCCAGCAGTCGCCATTGTACTCGAAGCCCAGCACGCCCTCCAGCGTCTTGCCGTCGACCAGCGAGTAGTTCCAGCGGCCGATGAACGACCATTTGTTGGACAGCGGCCACTGCCCCGAAAAATCGACCTGCTTCAGCTGCGAGATGTTGCCGGTCGGATCGATGTTCTGCCGAATGTAGCGGTAGCTCGCATTGAGCACCTTGCCGGGCGCCGGCTGCCAGCGCACGCCGATGTCGAACAGCTCGGTCTGCGGATGATTGAGGTTGTACTGAAGTGTTCCCGCCGCCGACCAGTAGTCGGACAGCCTTCCCTCGCCCGATAGCAGCAGGTCGGAGGTGTTGGCACTGCGCGGTGTCTCGGTCAGCGTCACGCGCTGGCTTTCGAAATAATAGCGCTGGCCGATCGAGAAGCGCCCTCGCTCGTCGCCGGTTGTCGAATCGAGCAGGCGCGAAGTCAACGCGAAGGTCAGTTGGTTGGCGTCACCGATGCGATCGCTGCCAAGATAGCGATTTTCGGTGAACAGCTGCGAAAAATTGAAATCGTCGATCGCGGTGTCGAACGGCGGAATCTGAACCTGCCGCCGATACGGTATGTAGACGTAGAAAGCGCGCGGCTCGAGCGTCTGCGTGTAGTCGCGCCCGAGCATGTTCGTGTCGCGCTCGAACACCAGTCCGCCGTCGAGACTGGTGATCGGCACCGCGCGATTGAGGTGCTTTTGCTCCACCGCGCCGTCATCGGCAAAATCGTAGTGGCTCAAGTGCAGTCCGGCGCGGGCGGTGACGAACCAGGCGTTGCCACGCGTCGTCCAGGACGCCGTTGGATACAGCACTGTCCGCTCGGCATTGAGCAGCGCCGGCTGGCGGAAGCGGACGTACTCGCCGTTCGCGGCGAAATCGAAGCCCTGCCATTCGATCGGGTTCATCGTCATCAGCAGCTGCGGCTCGCGGAAGTACGGCGGCGTGATCGGGTTGTTCGGATCCTGCAGCGTCTGGAACGCTTGCACGCGCGCGAGGAAGGAAAATGGTCCTCGCGAGTACGCCAATCCGGCTTCGCGCGGCAACGTCTGCTGCGACGTGACAATCAACCTGTCGGACAAATCGGTAAAATACGCGTCGTCCGAGACCTTTTGCACGTTCACGTAGGCGGCGAGCCCGGGAATCTGGCTGATCGCCTGATTGTGCTTCCACGTGAGCCCGTAGCGATTGGTGTTGGTGATGCGGTCGGGAAGTATTTCCGCGTCGGCCTCGCCCGTCACGTCGGGAAAGAGGTAACGGAACTGGCCGTTGATCTGCAAGCCGCGGCGGGTCATGAATCGCGGCGTCAGCGTCGCATCGTAGTTCGGTGCCAGGTTCAGGTAATACGGCAGCGACATCTCGATACCGCGACTGCTGGTCGAGCCAAACAGCGGCGCCAGGAATCCGGATTTGCGCTCATTGGAAAGCGGAAAATCGATGTACGGCGAATAGAGGATCGGCACGTTCTTAAACAGCACCGTCGCATTGTGCGCGGTCCCGACCAGGCGCGTGCGGTCGACCTCGACGCTGGACGAGGTCAGATACCAGTCGTCGTTGCCGGCGACACAGGTCGTGTAGCGGACGTCCTTGAGCTCGTAGTTGTTGGGGCCGACGAAGATCAGCTCCTTGGCATCGCCGCGCGATGCGTTCTCGCCGATATGGAACTCGGGCGAGGTGACGAATCCGGTTTCGTCGCTGCGCTTGAATTTCGCCTCCGGACCGGTAATCCAGTCGATGCCGCGGCGCAGGATCACATTCCCTTTGGCCCAGAACTGGTCTGACGGAATGTCGTAGCGCAGCCAGTCGGCGAGAACCGTCTGCCGGCGCGAGCGCAGTTCCGCATTGCCCGACGCTTCGATCCACTGCTGGTTGTTGCCTTCGAGTCTGTCCGCGCGCAGGAAGATCGGCTCGCGCTCGGGCGCCATCGGATTCGCGCCCGGGGCGAGGCGCAGCGCCTTCGGCGACGGCGGCTCCATCACCGGCGACGACTTCAGTTGCGCTGGAGGATTGGTGACAGCGCCGGTCGAAGTTTGCGCTGTCGACTGGCACGCGAACGCGAGCGGCAACAGGGCGAATCCGGCGACGGCGGCGCGATGGCGCATGCGAATCGGCAATCTGCGGATGGTAAAATAGCGCATTCTACCCGCCTCTTTCGCCGGATTCCTTTCGCATGAGTTCCGATACCCGCCTGGACGCGCTGCGCGCGTGGCTCGAGCGGGTTTTGCCTGTTCCGATCAGCTCGATCGCGCCGGCGACGGCCGATGCGAGCTTCCGCCGGTATTTCCGCATCACGCTCGACGGCGAGCTCGCTCTGCCGCCGGGCGGACGGCCCGCGCGCACGCTGATCGCGATGGACGCGCCGCCACCGCAGGAGGATTGCGGCCCCTATGTTGCCGTCGCGGCGTTGCTCGCGGCTGCCGGCGTGCATGCGCCGGCGATCCATGCGCAGGACCTGTCCGCCGGGTTCCTGCTGCTGAGTGATCTGGGAACGCGCACCTATTTCGACGCGCTGGACGAGGCGAGCGCGCCGGCGCTCTATCGCGATGCGTGCAGTGCGCTCCTCGCCTGGCAGCTCGCGAGTCGCGAGTCGGTGTTGCCGCCTTACGACGAGGCGATGCTTGCGCGCGAGCTCGCGATATTCCCCGACTGGTATGTAGCGAAGCATCTCGGCCTCACGCTGGCCGCCGCACGACGCGCGACGCTCGACGCAGCCTTCCGGCAGATTGTCGAGCGCGCCCTCGCGCAGCCGAGCGTCTATGTGCACCGGGACTTTCACTCCCGCAACCTGATGGTGGCGCAGCCGAACCCGGGCGTGCTCGATTTCCAGGGTGCCGTATACGGGCCGATCAGCTACGACCTCGTCTCGCTGCTGCGCGATGCATACATCGACTGGAGCGAGGAGCAGGAGCTCGACTGGGCTGTCCGGTACTGGGAGCGTGCGCGGGACGCCCGGCTGCCGGTCGCGGCCGATTTCGGCGAGTTCTGGCGCGACTTCGAGTGGATGGGCGTGCAGCGTCACCTGAAAATCCTGGGCATTTTCGCCCGGCTCGCGCATCGCGACGGCAAGCGCGACTACCTCGCCGACGTGCCGCGCGTCATGCGTCATTTGCGCCGCGCCTGCGATCGGTACCGCGCGCTCGGGCCGCTGCTGCAGCTGCTCGACGAGCTCGAGGCAAGACAACCCGTTGCCGGGTATACGTTCTGATGGACGCCGCGATCGATCGGCATCGCGGGTCTTCGGTGCCGACGGCAATGATTCTCGCGGCGGGCCGCGGTGAACGCATGCGTCCGCTTTCCGACTCGACGCCGAAGCCGCTGCTCCGAGTCGGCGGCAAGCCGCTGCTCGTGTGGCAGATCGAGCGCCTCGTCGCCGCGGGTTTTGCCAACCTCGTGATCAACGTCGCACATCTCGGGGCGTCGATCGAAGGGATCTGCGGCGACGGACGCGCGTTCGGCGCGACGATCCGGTACTCGCGCGAAGGCGAGCCGCTCGAAGTCGGGGGCGGTATCGCGACCGCGATCGCACTGCTCGATCCCGAGGTGACGCTGGTCGTCAGCGGCGACATCTACACCGCCTATGATTACGCGTCGCTGCTGCCGCGCCTGGCCGCGATGAAAGCCACGCGCGAGCCGCCGCACGCGCACATGGTGATGGTGCCCAATCCCGATTACCATCGCGCCGGTGATTTCGCGCTGGTCGACGGCAGGCTGTCGCTCGGCGTCGAGCCGCGACTCACCTTCGGCAACATTGCGCTGTACCGAAGCGCGCTTTTCCAAGAACTGCCGCGCGGCGAAGCAATCAGGATGCTGCCGCTGTATCGCGACTGGATCGGCCGCGGCTGGGTGAGCGGCGAATGCTACGACGGCGGCTGGGCCAATGTCGGCACGCCCGGCGAGCTCGATCAGCTCGCCCGTCAACTGGCTACGCTTTCGAGCGAGAAAGCCCTGCGATGAACACCGGCAAAGAAACCGTGCCCGGCAATCCGCTGCTCGATTTTTCGGCCCTGCCGCGCTTTCCCGAGATCCGGCCCGAGCATGTGGCGCCGGCGCTCGATGCGCTGCTCACCGAGGTGCGTGCCACGATCGAGCGAGTCGCGACCGCATCGGAAGCGCCGACCTGGGAGGGGTTCGTGCAGCCGCTGGCCGACGCCATGGATCGTCTCAACCGCGCCTGGACAGATGTCGCGCATCTGAACGCTGTCGTCAATACGCCGCAGCTGCGCGCGGTCTACAACGAGAACCTGCCGAAGGTGACGGCCTTCCACACGGAGCTGGGCCAGGACGAGCGCCTGTTCGCGCGCTACCGCGCGCTCGCCGCGTCTCCCGGATTTGCCGCTGCCGATCCGGCCCGCCGCCGGGTAGTCGACAATGCGCTGCGCGACTTCCGGCTCTCCGGCGCGGAGCTGGCGCCGGCAGCGAAAGCGCGCTTCAAGGCGATCGAGGAGGAGCTCGCCAGCGTGTCGTCACGCTTCGAAGACAATCTGCTCGATGCCACCAACGACTATGCGCTGTACGTGGACGGGGCCGCACGGCTTGCCGGCATGCCTACCGACGTCATCGCCGCGGCGCGTGCCGCGGCGGAAGCGGACGGCAAAGAAGGCTGGAAGCTCACGTTGCACATGCCTTCTTTCCTGCCGGCGATGCAATACGCGGACGATCGGGTGCTCCGCGAGACGCTGTACCGGGCACATTCGACGCGGGCCAGCGAATTCGGCAATCCGGCTTGGGACAACGGTGCGCTCGTCGACAGGATCCTGGCGCTCCGCGCCGAGAGCGCAGCGCTGCTCGGCTATCGAAGCTACGCCGAGGTGTCGCTGGTCGCGAAGATGGCGCGCTCGCCATCCGAGGTGATCGACTTCCTGCAAGACCTCGCGACCCGGGCCAAGCCGTACGCAGAGCACGACATGGCCGAGCTCCAGGCATACGCACGCGAAAATCTTGGTCTGCCGGAGCTTGCGGCGTGGGACGTGCCCTACGCATCGGAGAAGCTGCGCCAGGCGCGCTACAGCTACTCCGAGCAGGAAGTGAAGCAGTACTTCCCCGAGGATCGCGTGCTATCCGGCATGTTTCGCCTGGTCGAGACCCTGTATGGGCTCGCGGTTCGCGCTGCGACGGCGCCGGCATGGGATCCTGCCGTGCGTTTTTTCGAGCTCGTCGATCGAACGGGCACCGTCGTCGGACAGTTCTACCTCGATCTGTACGCGCGGCCGGGCAAACGCGGCGGCGCGTGGATGGATGCCGCGATCAAGTATCGGCGCAGCAATGGGCTGACCCAGCATCCGGTGGCGTTCCTGGTATGCAATTTCGCCGCGCCGGTCGCCGGCAGGCCCGCATTGTTCACGCACCGCGAAGTAGCGACGCTGTTCCACGAATTCGGCCATGGCCTCCATCTGCTGCTGACCCGCGTCGACGTGCCGGGCGTGTCCGGCCTCGAAGGCGTCGAATGGGACGCGGTCGAGCTGCCGAGCCAGTTCATGGAAAACTTCTGCTGGGAGTGGGATGTCGTCGTGCACATGAGCGAGCACATCGACACCGGCGAGCCGCTGCCAAGGGCGGTGTTCGACCGCCTGCTCGCCGCCAGGAATTTCCAAAGCGGCATGCAGATGGTGCGGCAACTCGAATTCGCCCTGTTCGACATGCGCCTGCACCACGAGGTCGACCGGTCGGTTTCGCCGCTGGCGCTGGCGTGGTTGGTGCGCCGCGAGGTCGCGGTCATGCCGCGCCCCGAGTACGAGCGGAGCCTGCCCAACGGTTTTAGCCATATCTTCGCCGGCGGCTATGCCGCAGGCTACTACAGCTACAAATGGGCCGAAGTGCTTTCGGCTGACGCCTACAGCTTGTTCGAGGCAGAGGGCGTACTTTCCGCGACCGCCGGGGCGCGGTTCCGCGACGAGATCCTTGCCCGGGGCGGCAGCCGCCCGGCGTTGGATTCGTTCGTGGCGTTTCGCGGCCGCAATCCGGAAATCAGTGCATTATTGCGCCATAATGGTATGCTGGCGTCATAGCGTCTTAGCAAGGGAGGGCGAGATGATCAGGACATCCACGCCGATACGTTGCGCCGCGGGCATCGCCAGCGTGCTGCTGCTGGCGAGCGCGTGCGCGATCGCGCAGACTCAGCAGGTCTATCGCTATCTCGATACGGACGGCCGCGTCGTTTACTCCGACAAGCCGCCACCCGCCGACGCCAGAAACGCGCAGGCCAAGCGCATCGGCCGCAACAGCATCGAAACAAGCGAATTGTCGTTCGCGACGCAGCAGGCGCAGGAGCGCTTCCCGGTCACGCTGTACACGTTTTCCTGCGGCGTCGTCTGCGACACGGCACAAGGCCTGTTGAACAAGCGCGGCGTGCCGCACACCGTCGTCGATGTCGCGCAGGGCGACGGCGCCGATCGGCTGAAGAAGCTCACCAACGGTCTCGAAGCACCGGCGCTGCAGGTCGGCGACCAGGTCGCCACCGGCTTCAACGAGGCCAAGTGGCAAAGCATGCTTTCCGACGCCGGCTATCCGAAGACGCCGCCGCCGCGAACTGCGGCGATCGGGCGTCCGTCAACGCCCGCTGCCTCTGACACGGGCAAGACCACCACGCAGGTCGTCACGCCGGATGCGGCGCCGAAGGGCTCGTACCCGCAGTGACGTTGCGGGTCGCGACCTG
>JBDTXW010000149.1:0-7126 GCA_040005975.1 Betaproteobacteria bacterium
CCGGGCGGCGGTTGTTGTAGAACATGAACCCGTCGCGCAATCCCTTCACTGGACCTGTCAGCAATGCGATCTGACTGAGCACTTGGTCACGGAAGTAGAACTGGAAGGGATGCTTCCGTGTGTACTCGTCGTAGAGCGCTACGGTCGACCGTCGATGAACCGCGAGTGCCAGCCAGTTGACTCCGGCTTCCCAAAGAGCGTACTGAACATAGTCAATCGCTCGTGCAACCGGATCCGGGGCCATGAATCGATCGTCGAAGCAGGCCAGCCCCTCCGCGGTCGCCGGCGGTATTCCCGCAAAAAAACCGGCACACGCTGAACATTCCGGGTTACGGCGCAGAAATCCGGCTTGCGCAAAGGCAGTCGGGTGGATCCAGTCATCATCGCCGAGTAGCAGTATGAACTCGCCTTCGGAATGGTGGAGCAGATACGTGACATTCGGATGCACTCCGAGATTGGTGGGATGAAGGTGCAACCTGACCCTCGATGACTCCAGCGACTTGAGAAATTGATGTTTTTCGAGGTTGCAACTGTTATCCCCGATGTGCAGACATATGTCTTCCGAGTCATCGTCGATGACCGAAGCAAGATAGCCGATGTAGCCGCGGACATAGCTTCCCCAGCGATATGTCGGCAGAATCAGATCGAGTGTAGGCAAGGCCCCCTCCAAGAGTCGCAACAGTACAGCGTCGAGTCAGCAAACCCACATATCCCGCCAACGCGGCGCCGACTTTCGCAGCGCTCGACATACGGCCCGTTTCTAGACGCGGCGCAGATAACCTCGGCGCGCGACGCTGATCAGAAGCTTGCTGTCGATACTGGTATCGACTTCGAAGGCAAGGCGCCCGCCGTCACGGCCTTGGACATAACGTTCAGAGAGGTCTGACAGATAGCGGCCGACTGCCGTCATCGGGCTGTTTCCCTTTCCCCACGGCCGATCGCCCATCAGGGTCGACGGCAGTTCCTCGATCACGGTGTCGAAGACGATGCAATAACTACCGCTGCATACCAGAGGAGCGTAAGCCTGCAATTCGGCGACGACGTGGTCGTGGGTATGATTGGAATCCAGGCAAACCATGATTCGCTCGTGAGCGGAGGCGATCCGGTGCACTTCGCCAATGATCTCGGGGGCCGTCGAGCTTCCTTGCAGCATGACGATGCGCGATGACATCGGATGCGACTCGATCGCTTGACGGTTGTGTGGGCGAATATCGATATCGATGCCCAGGACCTTTCGCTTCGCGGCGCCAGGATCGAGAGTCGCATGGCTCTCGATGGCATCGCAGTAGTCGAGCATAGCCAGTAGCGATGCGCTCATTACGAGCGAACCGCCATGGGCGATTCCGGTCTCGATAATCAGATCAGGCTTGACGAGCCAGACCAGCTCCTGCATCGCGACGATGTCTTGCGGATACTGGATGATTGGCCGTCCCAGCCATGCGAAATTGTAGGAATAGTGGTAGGGCAGGGTGTCGCGAAGCCAGGCCGAGGACAATTGTTGCAGGCCGCGGGCTTTGGAAAGCGCACTTATGTTCTCTGCAACTTCTTGTTGGAATTCCTGCAAGGGGTTCATAGACGGCCTGCCCGATCGTTGGGATTGCCCCGTTTAGCGCTTGTCAGGGGACGGGCTGGGTTTCCGGCGACCACGATACCTGCCGCAACGTCCCGCGTTACTACGGCGCCCGCACCGACGACGGCGCCTTCGCCGATTTGGCGACTCGGAAGAATCACTGCGCCGGTCCCGATAAAGGCGCGCGATCCTACCCGGACTTCGCCTGCGAGTCGTGCGCCCGGGCCGATATGCACGCCGTCGCCCAGGACGCAATCGTGATCGACCGATGCTGCAGTGTTTATTATGACCGCAGCGCCCAATCTCGCGTAGGCGCAGACAGTCGCGTGGGCCAGAACCTGGCAGCCTTCGCCCAGCGTTGCTCCATCGGCGACAAATGCCGCACGATGGACGATGGTGTAGGCGTGGAGTCCCCGTTTCTTGAGTAAACCGGCCAACCTCAGGCGATCCTCCCCCCGTGCTCCGCCGACCGCCACCGCAAAAAGCAACTCCAACCCTCGATGCTGCCCGAGCCATGATTGCAGCCCACCATCACCCAGTAGAATCGGGATCCCTGGAATTGGCGTGACCAACTCGCGCTCGTCGACGAGTGCGACAACCTTGACCCCCGAGTCATGCAGAGCCTCGTACAGTACCTTTGCCTGGCCCGTCGCTCCCCAGAAGACGATGTCCGGCATTCTTATGTACTCACGTGACGTCGAACCTGCGCCACCACGCGCGACATCTCCGTTTCGGTCATATCGTGGTAGGAGGGCAGATTCATTGCCCGGCGATGTATGTCGTAGCTGACGACGTTGGCCGGCACTGCCTCGAACATCGGAAGCATACTCATCGGCCAAAAGAAGACACGGCCATCGATCTGCTCCGCTGCGAATGCGGCCAGCAACGCATCGCGGTCGAACTCGACCCCTGGCCCCACGACAAATGTTGGCATCCAGTACCCGTTTACGGTGCCGGGTGGTTCGGGATTCATCCGCAATGGCAGATCACCAAGATGCCGGGCATAGTACTCGAAGATGCGCCGCTTTCCCGCCAACAATTCGTCGATTCGTTCCAGTTGCGCGCAGCCGATCGCCGCCTGCAGGTTTGACATCTTGTACTTGAAGCCGAGACGTTCCGGCCAGAACTGCCGACTTTCGCCCTGGGCCCGGCCGTGGTTGTTCAATGTCAACACGCGATCATAGAGCGCTTTATCGCGAGTCACGAACATGCCGCCTTCGCCGGTTGTCAAGGTTTTGGAGCCGTGAAAGGAAAACACGCCGAAAATACCCATTGAGCCGGCACAATTGCCCCGCCACTTCGAACCGATCGCTTCGGCGGCGTCCTCGACAATCGGGATGTGGTGCTTCGCGCTGATCGCCGATAGGGAATCCATATCGCAGACGTTCCCGTAGATGTGGACCGCGAGGATCGCCTTGGTGCGTGGAGTGATTGCGGCTTCCACCTTCGCCGGATCGAGACACCAGGTGTCGGGTAGCACATCGACGAAGACTGGATTCGCACCCAGATACGTGATTGGAGCGGCGGAGGCGATCCAGTTGATGTCGGCGAGTATGACTTCGTCGCCGGGACCGATTCCAAGAGCGGCAAGACCCATGTGAAGTGCACCCGTGCAACTCGACGTTGCGATCGCGTACTCGATGTCGAGGTGATCCCGGAAGAGCGCTTCGAAGCGGCGAATGTAGTCGTAGCATCGCTCGCCCCAACCATTCGTCGCCGCGTCCGTGGCGTAGCGAATCTCGAGCTCGGTGATCGACGGTTTGGTGTAGTAGATGCGAGACACGGCGCGGACTGGATCTCAATCGGCCAGGATCTTTGTTTCCGGCACGGCGACAGCAAATCGGGCGCCCCACTCTCGCACATATCGGTGCTGTGCGACAACTTCGTGTGCGATATTCCATGGCAGGATGAACACGACGTCTGGCCGGCGCCCGTCCAGCGCGTTTGGGGGAAGGATCGGAATGTGCGAGCCCGGCAAAAACTTGCCCTGCTTCGATGGCGCCGCGTCGCAAACGTACGGCAGCAGGTCCGGTTTGACGCCGGCGTAGTTGATCAGCGTACTGCCTTTGGCCGCGGCACCATACGCTGCGACTTTCCTGCCGAGGCGCTTTTGTTCAATAAGGAACCCGACGAAATCGTCCTTGACCTTGTCGGCGCGTGCCTGAAAACCCGCATAAGTTTTCAGATCGCACAAACCAACGCGCGCTTCGTCGGCCAGCACAGCATCGACAGCCCGGGTTGACGTGCGCGCGTCTTCAGAGTGACAGCCGTAGACACGAAGGCTCCCCCCGTGCGTGGGCAGCGGCTCAACGTCGTAGACGCGGAGCCCGGCGGCCGTGAAGACGCTGCGGACGGTCCGAAGTGATAAGTAGGAGAAGTGCTCGTGATAGACGGTATCGAACTGGACCTGCTCGATCAGTCGCATCAGGTGCGGAAATTCGAGCGTGATCGTGCCGGATGGTTTCAGTGCAGCCTTCAGGCCGGCAGTAAAGTCGTTGATGTCGGGCACGTGCGCGTAGACGTTGTTGCCGATAATCAAGTCCGCCTTCCGGCCACTGCTGCCCAGTTCTTCGGCCAGGGTCTTGCCAAAGAATTGCTGGAGGACCGGAATGTCGAGTTTCGCGGCGGCAGCCGCAGTGCTTGCGGTGGGCTCGATGCCGAGGCAGGGGATTTTCTTCGCGACGAAATGCCTTAGCAGGTAACCGTCGTTCGCCGCGACTTCGATCACGAAGCTGTCGTGCCCGAGTTGCAGGCGTTTGACGATCATCTCCGCATAGTTCGCAGCATGTTCACGCCAGATTTGCGAAACCGATGAGAAATAGGCGTAGTCGTCGCCGAAGAGCTGGTCGGCATAAGCATGATCCTCCGTCTGCACCAGCCAGCATTTCGTGCAGACGAAGAGTTTCAGCGGAAAATACACTTCCGGCCTGCTTAGTTCGGCCAAGGTGAGATACGCATTCGAGGGTGGCGCGAACCCGAGGTCGATGAACACATGCTCCAGCGGAGCATGACAGTGCCGGCAGGTCATACAACGATACCTTGGAACGCTGCGTCGAGCGGCGGCAGCGCTTTGTCGCGTTGCGATAGGTCTACCACCGGCAATGGCCATCGGATCGCCAGTCGGGGATCGTCGAACCGTACTCCCGCTTCGGCGTGCGGCGCATAGGCCGACGTGTGGAGATAGAGAAGCTCGCTTTCACTCTCCAGGGCTTGAAAGCCGTGAGCGCAACCTTCCGGGATCACGAGCATGCGGGCATTGTCCGGCGAAAGCTCTTCAGCGTGCCATTGCAGAAACGATGGCGACGCGGAGCGCAGATCGACGGCGACGTCGAAGACGCGGCCCCTCAAACAGCGCACGAACTTCGTTTCCGCATGCGGTGCGGACTGAAAGTGAAGCCCGCGAACCGCGCCGGCGACGGCCGTGCGGGAATGATTGACTTGGACGATGCGGCGCGTGCCTACGATCTCCGACAATTCGGATTCACAATAGAGTCGCGAGAAAGCCCCGCGCTGGTCCGAGAGTGGCGTTGTTTCGACAACGAAGACTCCGCTGAGCGATGTAGCGAGGATCTTCATCCGTGCTGCGGCACGGCTTCGCGTGCCGCGGCGTCGGCCACGTATTGCCGGAGCTGGGCCCGACTGTCGACCTGTTCGTTTTCCAGAAATCGCCGATACCACTCTGCCGTGGCTCGCAGCGCAGCGTCCAGGTCCCAAACCGGTTTCCAGCCGAGCTTCTGCCGGGCCTTAGTGCTGTCCAGGCACAGCAGGCGCGTTTCATGCGGCTCCGGCTGCTGCGACGCGGTCCATGCGAGCCCCGGCCATGACGCCCGCATTCGGTCGAGCAGGTCGGCCACGGTCAGGCCGTCGTCGAGCGCCGGACCGAAATTCCATGCTCCCTCGAATTCGCGGCGGCCCTCGAGCAGATGGGCGCCCAGCGAAAGGTAGCCGTTTAGCGACTCGAGCACGTGCTGCCATGGGCGGGTCGCCTCCGGCGAACGCACCTCGAGCGTGCGCCCGGCAGCAGCTGCGCGCACGAGATCAGGAATCAGGCGATCTTCCGACCAATCGCCGCCACCGATTACGTTGCCCGCGCGCGCGGTAGCCAGCAATGGCGTGTCCTTGCGGCTGAAAAAAGCCCGGCGATAGCTCGCCGCAACCATTTCGGCTCCCGCCTTGGAGGCGCTGTATGGGTCGTGTCCGCCAAGGCGGTCTGTCTCGAGATAGCCCCGGTCGTGCTCCTGGTTCTCGTAACACTTATCGGTCGTCACTACGACGAGCGCCCGAACACTGCCGATGTGTCGGCATGCGTCGAGAACGTTCGCTGTGCCCATCACGTTGGTCGACCAGGTTTCCAGAGGGTCGCGATACGAGCGTCGTACCAATGCCTGTGCCGCAAGGTGAAACACGATTTCCGGCCGCGCGCGCTGCACGATCTGCGATACCGCGGTTGCGTCTCGGATGTCGGCGCGACTATCGGCGATTGTCAGCTGCAGCAAATCCCAATGATTTGGCGACGTCGGCGGTGCCAGCGAAAGTCCGGTCAGTTCGGCGCCGATCTCGGTCAGCCATAAGGCGAGCCAGCTGCCCTTGAATCCGGTATGGCCGGTGACAAGGACGCGGCGTCCCCGGTAGATACTTGCGAGTCGAGCTATGTCCACACTTTCCAGGGAGCATGTCCCGATTGCCACAGTTCTTCGAGGTGGTTCTTGTCGCGCAGCGTGTCCATCGCCTGCCAGAAGCCCGCGTGCTGATATCCGCTGAGCTTGTTATCCCTGGATAAGCGAACCAGCGCATTGCTCTCCCACGACGTCTGGTCGTCGGTGATGTAGTCGAACGCCGCCGGTTCGAGAACGAAAAAGCCACCGTTGACCCATGCCCCGTCTCCGGCAGGCTTCTCGGCGAAATTCGTGACGCGTGAATTATCGATGGTCACCGCTCCGTAGCGTCCTGGAGGCTGTATTGCAGTCAGTGTCGCCAGTTTGCCGTGCGCACGGTGGAACGACACCAATGTCGAGACGTTAACGTCGGCCAGACCGTCTCCGTACGTAAAGCAGCAGGTTTCATTTCCGACATATTCTCGTACGCGCTTAAGTCGCCCTCCGGTCAACGTCTCCTGTCCGGTGTCGACCAGCGTCACGCGCCATGGCTCGGCGTGGCGCTGATGGACTTCCATTCGGTTCTCGGCCATGTCGAACGTGACGTCCGACATGTGCAGAAAGTAGTTCGCGAAATACTCCTTGATGACATAGCCCTTATAGCCAAGGCAGACCACAAAGTCATTGATGCCGAAATGCGAGTAGATCTTCATGACGTGCCAAAGGATCGGTCGACCGCCGATCTCGATCATTGGCTTCGGCTTGAGGTGGGACTCCTCGCTGATGCGCGTTCCCAATCCTCCAGCAAGAATGACCACTTTCATGTTCGACTCTCTTGGTTGGATTGGCGCTTACGTCTCGAGATCGCGCAGATGAGAGGGCGTGTCGCGCGCGCTATTTTCTGCCACTGCTCCCGAACCCCCCCGCGCCTCGCTCGCTCGCGGCAAAATCATCGGTTTCC
>JBDTXW010000150.1:0-7093 GCA_040005975.1 Betaproteobacteria bacterium
GGATGCCGATCATCTGCGGCGTGTCGATCGGCGTGTGCTCCATGTCGACGACCAGGAAGTCGAAGCCGGCGCAACCCAGCGCCTCGGCGGTCGACGCTGCGCCGCTGCCCAGCCAGGCGCCGAGCGGCGTCTGGCCGGACGCGATCGCGCGCTTGAAGTGATTGATCGGCAGATCCACCGGACGGCTCCTCGTTCGAGTTGGGGCGGGACAGCAAGCGTTGCCGCGAAGAAAGCAATTATAATCGGCTCGAATGCTCCAGGGCTTGCGGCCGAGAGGAGGAGCGCGGCCGCAGGCCCTTTGCTTTTTCCGGCCCGATGCGCACTCATTTTTCCCGTCCGGCGTTTATCGAAGGTGCGCGCGACATGGCGCCGATAACGGTCGGAATGATCCCCTTCGGCATGGTCTGCGGCGTCGGCGCAGTCAGCGCCGGCGCTTCTCCGGTGGCAGCGCTCGCCATGTCGATGATCATGTTCAGCGGCGCCGCACAGATCATCGCCGCGCAGCTGCTTGCCGCCGGCGCGCCGTTTGCCGTGATCGTGCTTTCCTGCTTTGTCGTGAGCCTCCGCTTCCTGATGTACAGCGCGGCCCTCGCGCCCTATCTCAAGCCGGTCGATCATCGCTGGCGCGAGCTGATGGCCTTTCTGCTGACCGATCAGTCGTTTGCCTCGACGATCGAGCGCTTTCGCGAGGGGTCGGACCTGCGCGCCAATGTCTCGTACTTCATCGGTGGCGGCGCGATGCTCTGGCTGGCGTGGCAGTTGTCGACGATCGCCGGCATCCTCGCAGGCGCCGTCATTCCCGCATCGTGGCAGCTCGAATTCGTCGTTCCATTGTGCTTTCTCGCGCTGCTCGTGCCCTTGCTGCACGAGCGCGCCGCGCTGATCGTGTTCGCCACCGCCGCCGTCGCGGCGATCGCGCTCGACGCGATGCCGATGCGTCTTTCGATGATCTGCGCCGGCGTGGCCGGCATCGCCGCCGGTGTCATCGCCGACCGGCTGTCGGCGCGGAGCGCGACGACGGAGGTCGGACCTGGAAACTAGCCAGCTCGCGATCTGGTCGCTGATCGTCGTCGTCGGCGCGATCAATTTTCTGGCGCGCCTGTCGTTCATCGCGCTGTTCGCCCGTCGCGAGATGCCGCCGCTGCTGGCGCGGGCATTGCGCCATGTGCCAGCTGCGATGTTGACTGCGATCGTCGTGCCGGCGATCGTGTTCATGGCACCCGGCGTGCTCCGCCTCGAACCCGGCAACGCCAAGCTGATCGCCGCGCTGGCCGCCGGCGTCGTCGCGTGGCGCAGGCGCAACACGCTATTGACCATCGGCGCCGGCATGGCCGCGCTCTGGCTGCTGCAGCGCTTTGTGAGCTAATATCGAACGGGAGATGACCGTGCAGCCGATCGCGCCTGACGAGAAAATGACCCTTCGGTTCGAAGGCACCGACACCTATGTCGCGACGCCCGACCTGATGCTCGCGGTCAATGCCGCGGTGACACTGGCGCGGCCGCTGCTTATCAAGGGCGAGCCCGGGACCGGAAAAACGATGCTTGCCGAGGAAGTCGCCCGCGCGCTCGGCCGGCCGCTCGTGCAGTGGCACGTCAAGTCGACGACCAAAGCGCAGCAGGGCCTGTACGAATACGATGCGGTGTCGCGCCTGCGCGACTCGCAGCTCGGCAACGAGCGCGTCGCCGACATCGCCAACTACATCAAGCCCGGCGTACTGTGGCAGGCGTTCGATTCGCCGGTGCCCGCGGTGGTATTGATCGACGAGGTCGACAAGGCCGACATCGAGTTTCCGAACGATCTGCTGCGGGAGCTCGATCGGATGGAGTTCCACGTCTACGAGACGCAGGAGACGATACGCGCGCGCCATCGCCCGACCGTCATCATCACCAGCAACAACGAGAAGGAGCTCCCCGACGCGTTTTTGCGCCGCTGTTTCTTTCACTACATTCGCTTTCCCGACAAGGCGACGATGGCGCGGATCGTCGACGTCCATTTCCCCGGACTGAAGAAGGCGTTGCTGCAGGAGGCGCTGGAAGTGTTCTTCGATCTGCGCGATATCCCGGGACTGAAGAAAAAGCCGTCGACCTCCGAATTGCTCGACTGGCTGAAGCTTTTGCTCGCCGAGGACATTCCGCCCGAAGCGCTGCGCAGCAGCGACAAGAAGATCATCGTGCCGCCGCTCTACGGCGCGCTGCTGAAGAACGAGCAGGACGTGCACCTGTTCGAGCGGGTCGCGTTCATGGCGCGGACCGGCCGCTGACCGGCACGGCGTCATGGCATTCGTCGAGCCGGTAACGCTCAAGGGCGAGCACGCGACGCTCGAGCCGCTCAAGGCGGAGCACGAAGCCGCGCTGCGGGACGCGGCTGCCGACGGCGAGCTCTGGCGCCTCTGGTACACGTCGGTCGCCCCTCCCGGCGGAATGGGCGGCTACATCGCGGCCGCGCTGGACATGCGCGAGCGCCTCGGGGCAATGCCGTTTGCGGTGCGAGACAACGCGACGGGAGAGGTCGTCGGCTGCACACGCTACTTCAACGTCGACGCGACCAACCGGCGCCTCGAGATCGGGCACACCTGGTACGCGCAACGCGCGCAGCGCACTGCGATCAACACCGAATGCAAGCTACTGCTGCTGACGCATGCCTTCGAGGTGCTGGGATGCATCGCCGTGGAATTTCGCACGCATTGGTTCAATCGTGCCTCGCGTGCGGCGATCGAGCGGCTGGGAGCCAAGCAGGACGCGGTCCTGCGCAACCACCAGCTCCTTCCCGACGGCTCGAAGCGGGACACCGTCGTATTCAGCATCATCGATGGCGAATGGCCGGCGGTGCGGCGACACTTGAAGTTCCAGCTCGAAAGGCCGCGTTAACTTTGTTGCTGCGCCCCGGTAGGGTGAGACGATGTCCGAATCCCGATCCGTCCGGATGCGCCGCGCCGATGGCCTGATCCCCCGATGCTGATCGACTTCTTCCTGCATCTCAAGTCGGCGAAGCTGCCCGTCAGCACGCGCGAATTCCTTACGCTGCTCGACGCGCTGAAGCACGATGTGGTGTCGACCAGCATCGACGATTTCTATTTCCTGGCGCGAACCTGCCTGGTGAAAGACGAGGCCCTCTACGACCGCTTCAATCTCGCGTTCGGCGCCTATTTCAAGGGTGTCGCGGGCTTGCTCGACATCCACGGCGACATCCCCGAGTCATGGCTCTCCAAGATGATCGAAGGCACGCTGAGCGAGAAGGAAAAGGCGCTGGTCAACGCGCTCGGCGGCTGGGACAAGTTGATGCAAACGCTGCGCCAGCGCCTCGACGAGCAGCGCGGGCGCCACCAGGGCGGATCGAAATGGATCGGCACCGCGGGGACAAGTCCGTTCGGTGCGTACGGCTATAACCCCGAGGGCATACGTATCGGCCAGCAGGGCGGCCGCGGCCGCAGCGCGATCAAGGTCTGGGACGAGCGCACGTTCCGCAACCTCGACGACTCGGTCGAGATCAATACGCGTAACATCAAGATCGCCTTGCGCCGCCTGCGGCGCTTCGCGCGGGAGGGCGTGCCCGACGAGTTCGACCTCGACACCACGATCGAACGCACCGCGCGCAACGCCGGCTGGCTGGACGTGCAGCTGCGGCCCGAGCGCCGCAACCGGATCAAGGTGCTGCTGTTCCTCGATGTCGGCGGCTCGATGGATCCGCATGTCCAGGTCTGCGAGGAGCTCTTCTCCGCCGCAAAATCCGAATTCAGGCATCTCGAGTATTTCTACTTCCACAACTGCGTCTACGATCATGTCTGGCGCGACAACCACCGGCGCCGCAACGAGCGCATCGCGACCCTGGACCTGCTGCACAAGTATGGGCGCGACTGGAAGCTGATCTTCGTCGGCGACGCGGCGATGAGTCCCTACGAGCTGGTGCAGCCCGGCGGCAGCGTCGAGTACTTGAACGACGAGCCCGGCGCGATGTGGCTCACGCGCCTGATCGCCGCCTACCGCCATGCGATTTGGCTCAATCCCGAGCCCGAGCGCAGCTGGCAGTACACGCGCTCGACGCAAATGGTGCTGGATCTCCTCGGTCCGCGCATGTTTCCGCTGACGCTCGACGGCCTGCAGCGCGGCATCGCGGCGCTGCGCAAATAGTGCGCAGCGCGTCTACGTGGCGCGGAGCTGCCGCCTCGCTACGGCGCTCGACCAGGTATGCCACGCAAGGCCCAGCGCGACCAGCATCCACACGATGACCGGGCCGCTGGGCAGATCCAGCGCCGTCGACAGCACGAGGCCGGCGGCGTAGCCCGCAGCGCCGAGCGCCCAGGACGTCCCGAGCCTGCCACGCTGCATCGTTCGCGTCGCCAGCGGCGGCACGATCAGCGTCGCAAAGACCAGATACAGGCCGACCAGCTGCACCGACACGGTAACGGCAAGCGCGAAGAGCACGTAAAAGCCGCTGCGGCCCAGTCGCTCGTGCCAGCCGAACCACAGCACCAGTATTGCCGCATACACCAGCGCAGCCCAGACCAGGCGTGACGGCTGCGCCCACAGGATCTGTCCGACCAGCAGGTCGCGCAAATGCTCGCTGCCGTGCACATTGCTCGCGAGCAGCAGCACGCTGCCGGTCGCACCGAGAATGAACACGACGCCGATCACCGCTTCCTGCACGTCGGGCCAGACGCGCTCGGTCCAGGTCAGCAGCAGCGCGCCGCCCAGCGCCGCGGCCAGCGCGGCGGCCTGCGCGGCAATGCCTTCGGCTTCGAAGCCGAAGCGGTCGGCGAGGAGCACGCCGCAGCCGGCGATTTGCGCGATCGCGAGATCGATGAACACGATACCGCGCGCGAGCACCTGCATGCCGAGCGGCACGTGGGTCGCCGTGACCAGCAGTCCCGCCGCGAGCGCCGGCAGAAGGATCGACAGCTCGAGCGCGCCGAGATTCACTCCGCCCCCTTCAGCAGTCGCTCGATCGTATCGTCGAACACGCCGTACAGATCCTTGGCCTCAGGGGTGCCGCCGACGGTGAAGGGCAAGGTGACCGCGCGGATCTTGGCGCGCTCGGCGATCCACTGCGAGGCGCGGTCGCTCTGGTAGGCCGCGCGCAGCACCATCCTGACCGGTTGCTGCTGCGTGAGCGCGAGCACCTCGGACAGATGCGCGGTCGTCGGCTCGATACCGGGCTTGGGCTCCAGCGCCGCGACTTCCTTCAGGCGCAGCCACGCAATCAGGTAGGCGAACGCCTTGTGCTGGACCAGCACCGCGACGCCCTTGAGCGGCGCGGCCTCCTTTTCCCAGCGCGCGATCGCGGCATTCCATCGTTCGGCGAATGCCTTGTACCGAGCCTGATAGTACGCGGCGTTGGCCGAGTCGACCTGGGCGAGCTTCGCCGCCAACGCAGGCGCGACGCGCGCGATGTTGCGCGGGTCGGTCTGGATGTGTGGGTCGCCCGCCGCGTGCACGTCGCCTTCGGCGCGGTCGAGCCGCGCCGGCTTGTCGAGCAGCGTGAGCTGCGGCGCCGCTTCGAAGTAGCCGGGCTGGCCCGGTTGCACCTTGGGATTCCCGGCCTGCTGCAGCACCAGAGGGAGCCAGCCGATTTCGAGCTCGGCGCCGGTGGCGACGATCAGGTCGGCGCCCAGCGCCCGCGCGATCAGGCTGGGCTTGGCTTCAACATGATGCGGATCCTGCAGCGCATTGGTCGCGGTGTATACGGTGACCTTGTCGCCACCGAGCTCACCCGCCAGCGCGCCCCATTCGGGGACGGTCGCGAACACGTTCAGCGCCGCCGCGGGAATTGCCCAGGCCGCGGCCAGGATCCAGATTGTCGATGGCATCCATGATTTCATCGCTGCTCTCCTAGTAACGGTGGGCGCCGTGCGCGCCCAAGGTCAGGATGTACTGCAGGAATAATTCGTTGTCGGTCACGCCGGGGCGTGTCCGGTCCTGCGCCAGCTGCAGGCGGATGCGGCTGAACTCCGACGGCGTGTAGTCGAACATCACCGAAGTGCGCTGCGGGTTGAACGACGGTGTGGCCAGGAATGCCGCGTTCGCGCCGTAGTCGGCGTGACCGGGATCGAGGCGGTCGTAGCGTAGGCCGACGCGCCAGTACGGCATGAACTGGTAGATACCCTGCAGATACCAGCCGCTCTGCGACGAGGCGTAACCGGCGCTCTGCGTCAATCCGAACGCGCCGTCGCGGTCGTAGATCAGCTCGCCGCGCTCGCGCCGCCAGAAGTACTCGCCTTGCAGCTTGAAGTTGGTGTACTGCGCATTGCCGTTGGGCGCGTATTTCCAGACGAAATCGGCGATCGCGACATGGCTGGTGCCGTTGAAGCCGAGCTGCGCGTCATTGCCGGCGAGGTCGGTCTGCGCGAATTCGCGGACCTGCGCGCGCGTTTGCAGGTACGACAAGCCGGCGCGCCAGCTGTGGCTCGCGCCGATGTCGCCCCCGGTGTGCGCATAGACGACGCCGCTGCCCGCGCCATTCTTGTTGCGCTCGGACCCGGGAAAGCCGGCGCCATTGCCCGCTTCGGCGCCGAATTCGAGAAACTGGTCGGTCGGCGCGACCCATTTGAGCTGCACACCGTCGTTGCCGTATTGCCCGCCGAGGAATGCCTGGTAGGCGAGCGGCGCGTCGATGAAGTCCCAGACGTGCTGGTGCTGCTCGTTCATGTAACCCAGCCCCGAGAAAAAGCGACCGAACTTGGGGGTGAGTCCGCTGGGCAGCGCCGTCAGGATGCCGTAGGCCTCCTCGACCGACACGGTATTCTCCGGCGTCAGCGAGACGATCAGATTGCCGGCGAACTTGTCGTCGACGTTGGCGGAGATTGCGAGCTCCGATTCTCCGAGCGAAAAGCCGCGCTTGCCCGGCCCGATGTCTCCGCCTGCGGCAAAACCGCTGATCGCGTATTTTCCGGGGTCCTGCGACAGATTGGCGTAGCGGCCCTGCAGCACCGCAGAAATCGCGGGATTGAATGCGCTGAGACCGCTCGAGGTCGAAGCGACCGGCGTCGCCGCCACGGGTGCCGCAGCAGCCTCGGCATCCTTCAGCCGCGCTTCCAGCGACTGTATGCGCGCTTCGTAATTTTCCTTTAAGCCAATCGATTGCGCTACGCGGCTACAC
>JBDTXW010000151.1:0-7050 GCA_040005975.1 Betaproteobacteria bacterium
GGGCAGCCGCCGAGGCGGCCGCGGCGGGGGGCGCGGCCAACAATACCGCGCCGGCGGGCACCGCACCGGCCGATGCCTGGGGCCAAGTGTATCAACGCATGCAGCGCGCGGGGCGCACCAAATGACAGTCTCGACTGCCCTTGCTCGAAGTAGGAGCGCTCCCTGCCGGGCGGGGTCCGGCCTTTCATCGGCAACCGATACCGGACGGCGCTCGATGCAGCGCCTGGGAAAAAAACAAATGATCAATCGCTTCCTCGCGCCGGGCACGATCCTGGCTGCCGTCGTCCTCGTTGCGGGCTGCGCGGCGACCTACCGACCGGATCGTGGCGCGGAATCCGCGAGCTTGCCTTCGGCCCCGCTAAAAAGCATCGCGTCCGACTCGACGACAGGACCCAAAGGACCGTTGCCGGAGGGGACCGAGACGACCAAGGTGTTCAAGGGCACCGGCGTACTGGTCAAAGGACAGCAGCCCGGCGGCGCGCTGCCGGCGGCGGCGCCGGGCGCGGTCGCAAGCGGCCCCTCGGTCACGCTCAACTTCGAGGGCGCCGAACTGCGCGAAGTCATCCGCAACATTCTCACCGACATCCTGGGCGAGTCGTACACGATCGATCCGTCGGTCGGTGGCACGGTGACGATACGCACGACCTCGGGCATCCCGCGCGAGGCGCTGCCCGCGACCTTGGAAATGCTGCTCCGCGCGAACGGCGCGACGATGATCAAGGAAGGCACGATCTGGAAGGTCGTGCCGGCGGCGACCGCAGTGCGCGGCAACATCACCCCGCAGCTCGGCAATACCTCGCGCGCGCTAACGCCGGGCTACAACGTGCAGATCGTGCCGCTCAAGTACGTCGGCGTGCGACAGATGATGGCGATCCTCGAGCCCTTTCAGAAGGACGCGACGACGATACGCGCCGACGATCTGCGCAACCTCCTGATCATCTCCGGCACCGAGCTCGAGTTGCGGCACATGCTCGAAACCATCGACATGTTCGATGTCAACTGGCTGGCCGGCATGTCGGTGGGCCTGTTCACGCTGCAAAGCGCGGAAGTCAAGACCGTCGTCGCCGAGCTCGACAAGGCAATGGGACCGGCGGACAAGAGTCCGCTGGCGGGAATTCTGCGCATCATCCCGATCGAGCGCATGAACGCGTTGCTGGTCGTCACGCCGCAGCCGCAATATCTGGAGGAGGCGAAGCGCTGGATCGAGCGCCTGGACAAAGGCGACGCCGGCGGCGGCGTCCGTTTCTACGTCTATCAGGTCCAGAACAGCCGCGCCGAGCGCATCGGGCCGCTGCTGCAGCAGGCGTTCACCGGACGCACCACGCAGCAGACGACGGCCGGCCCTCCGACGTTGGCGCCCGGCACGCCGGCCGGAACCATCGTCTCGCCGCCCAGCTTTCAGGCGCAGCCTACGTCGGCCGTGCCGGTTCCGGCGCAGCCGCAGACGACGGTCGTCCAGCAGCAGGGCACGCAACAGCCGGTGACAGGGGGCCCCGTAGCGCAGGCAGTCGCCCGGGCGCTGGCCAACGCTCCCGGCGCCGTCGACGGCAGCGTCGGCGTCGTGCGCAACGTCCAGGTGGTCGCCGACAAGGACAACAACACCATCCTGATCGTCGCCACGCCCGCCGAGTATTCGGTGATCGAGGCGGCGCTGAAAAAGCTCGACGTGCCGCAACGGCAGGTGCTGATCCAGTTGACAATTGCCGAGGTGACGCTGACCGACGACCTGTCGTTCGGCGTCGACTGGCTGTTCCGCGCCGGCGCGCCGTCGGGGCGCGGCAGCGGCGGCAACTTCAATACCACCCCCACGCCGTTCAATCCGCAGCCGACGGCGACGACGACGGGGACCGCAGCCGATACGGTCGGCCTGGCGCTGTCCAAGGGGTTCAACTACATCCTCAACAACGCGACCTTCCCCGGCGGGGTGCAGGCAGCGCTGCACCTGCTCGACAGCTACGGCAGCACCCGGGTCATCTCCAACCCGCACCTGTCGGCGCTCGACAACCAGAAGGCGACGATCAAGGTCGGCGACCGGATCCCGATCAACCAGCAGACCTTCGTCGGCGGCACGACGGGGACAACGACCAACGCCGTAACCACCACGTCGCAGTACATCGATACCGGCGTGCTGGTCCAGGTCACGCCGCACATCAACGCCGGCGGCCTGGTCACCCTGGAGGTCAACGCGGAAGTCAGCCTGCCTGGCAACCCTGCGCGCGCCGGGGACGCGCCCCCGATCAGCACGCGCTCGGTCCAGACGCTGCTGGCCGTCCCGTCCGGCCAGACGATGGTCATGGGCGGCCTGATCACCGAAAACAAGCAAAACACCTCGAATGGCCTGCCACTGATCTCGCGCGTGCCGGTTCTGGGTGGTTTGTTCGGCAACCAGGATCTAAAGAACAACCGGACCGAGCTGGTCCTTTTCATCACGCCGCAGGTGCTCGAATCGGAGACGGACTACCAGCGCGTCATCGAGGATTTGAGGCGCAAGATGGAGCAGATCGAGGACGTGTTCCCACGCCCTAGACCCGCGCCGGATGCGCCGAAGCTCGTGCCGGAAACGCCCGTAGTCCCGGAAAACGTCTCCAAATGACGACGGACCTCATGTTGCACGCGTGCAACAGCGGGGGACCTCTTGATAAATCGGGAGTAAAGCAATTGACGATACAGGGTGATTTATTTAGTCTTGGCTCGACGATTACGGTGCTGCGGCGCCGGGGCGGCCGGGTTGATCCCGGCATAATTTCGGTCCCGGCAGCGGGAAACAAGCAGCAGATGCGAACGACGATTCAGAAGCATAAGGATGCACGGCCGGCAACGCGAAGGTGGCGCGAAGGCGCGAGCAAGCTGGGCTGGGCGACGATTGCGGCAGGTGCGGTGGCGACGATTGCGTTGAGCGGATGCGCGGGAATGCCCGGCTTCGGAATCAGCAAGGATTCGGATCCGACGGCCAAGCAGAAGGTGGTGGCGGAGCGAGCCGAGGCGCGCTGGCAGCTGCTGATCAAGGGTGATCTGGACGCCGCATACGCCTACCTGAGCGAGGGCTCG
The DNA here is from genome assembly GCA_040005975.1 of Betaproteobacteria bacterium. Lineage (GTDB taxonomy): Bacteria > Pseudomonadota > Gammaproteobacteria > Burkholderiales > Casimicrobiaceae > PALSA-1003. Next base: position 3,049 of record JBDTXW010000151.1, read on the forward strand.
AGGGCGACGACGCCGCGGGACGTGTACAAATCGAAGATCAGGCCGGGCATGTGGCGCCAGGCCAAGGTCGAGAAAGTGGAATGCGAGGCCGAGGTCTGCAAGGTCGAGTTGCAGATCACGTTCGATCACAAGCTGATGAAAGGCATCCAGACGCCGCTGAACGAAAGCTGGATCATCGAGAAAGGGTCGGCCTGGTACGTTTATCGCTAGGTATCACCTCCGGAACAAGGTAAAACGTTGTAAATACCACACATTAGAGTAGGATGCGGGGTCAATTCTGTTTGTAAAACGAAGTAAGCTGTACTAACATCGCGGTGCTGTCGGTTAAAGTGATCACTTTAAATCTGAAACAGAGGAGTCAGCAAAAACCATGAACACGTTTAAAAGAAAATCGCTGTACGCGGCTCTGGCAGGTGTGAGCGCGTTGGGCGTGACGGGGGCCGCGGAAGCGGTGAACCTGAACCCCGACGGCCTCGGCCAGGTACTGATCTATCCGTACTACACGACGCGCGCCAATGCCGGCGGCAATGCGTACTCGTCGCTCTTGTCGGTTGTCAACACGACGAGCTCGGCGAAGGCGGTCAAGGTTCGCTTCCTCGAAGGCAAGAACAGCCGAGAAGTGCTTGACTTCAACTTGTTCCTGTCGAAGCACGATGTCTGGACCGCGGCGATCCTGCCGGGCACGGACGGCGGCGCCTTTGTCGGTACGTTCGACAAGTCGTGCACGCTGCCCCCGATTCCCGCCGGCGGCCAGCCGTTCGTGAACTTCGCCTACACCGGTTCGAACGATGACAAGGGCGGCACCAGCCTCGATCGCGTGAAGGAAGGCTACGTCGAAATCATCGAGATGGCGACGTTCACCACCTCTTCGACCACGTCGCAAATCGTCACGCACGTCGGTGGCGTTCCCGGGCAAAACGGCTACGTCTGTTCCGACCTGACCGATTCGCAAGCGGCGAGCGATGCCTTCGCACCTCAGGGCGGTATCTTTGGTGGCATGACGCTGATCAATGTCAACGCGGGCACCGACTTCACCGAGGACGCGGTCGCGCTGGACAACTATTTTCAGTTCAGCTTGGGCCTGAATAGCCTCTACAATTCTGCCGGCTCCATCCTGCCGGATCTGCAACTCGCATCGCCGCCGGTCAGCCAGGTCCTGGCCAACGGCAGCGTCTACACCTCGAGCTGGACGTTCGGCACGGCCGACCCGGTCAGCGCGGTGCTGATGCACTCGAACGTGATGAACGAGTTCGTGCTGGACACGGGCACCAAGTCCGGTACCGACTGGGTCGTTACGTTCCCGACCAAGCGCTACTACGTCAACGTCGGCACGGGCAATGCGCCTAAGCTGTTCCAGCGCAACTTCAACCGGACTGACGGCTCGTGCGACGATGTTTCGCTCAACATCTACGATCGCGAAGAGCGCACGACCAGCACGCCGGTCGGGTTCTCGCCGCCGCCGCCCACCCAGACCAATTCGATCTGCTGGGAAGCGAACGTCGTGACCTTCAACAACAGCAACGTGCTGGGATCGGTCAATCTCGCGAACATTCCGACCACGTTCCAGAACGGCTGGCTGAACATGGGCTTCCCGACAGGCATCACAGGGGCGTTGCCGGACGTTCATGAGTTGATCAATACGACCAACACGTTGATCACCAGCATCGGCGGCAGCACCAGCTCCGGTGCCACGGCGACCTACGTTGGTCTTCCGGTGGTTGGATTCGCGGTGCAGACGTTCAGCAACGGCACCCTGTCGGTTGGTGGCGTGAATGTGCTGTCGAACTACGGCGGTAACTTCGTCCACAAGTATCAGACGATCGTCGATTGATATTGACACTTTGTTTCAGATCCAAGGCGGAACCTCGGTTCCGCCTTTTTTTTGCCCGCACGCCGCGGGCGACGTTCCGTGTCGTCCACTAGTGACGCGCCACGTCATTCCTGACTGGCGCTGCGACGGAATATTCGATCGGCTTCCCCGTCGAGTGGCATCCGCTTCCATTCGGCGCATGCCTCTGGGCCGATCGCCTTGCGCGCGATCAACGAACGGTTATGAATTTCTGACGGACGGGCGCCTACAAAGCTGTTCACGAAGTATGACAAGGGGGTATAATCCGCCAACAAAAATATTCTTGGCTTGGCGCGGAGATTGCATAATGCCGATGGCGCATGTTTTCCGCGGCCCTTACACTGGAGTCACAATGATTCGATTCTGTATCCGACAAGCTGTCCGTGTATTCGCCGGCGCGGCAATCTTCGTTTGTGCGACCGCTGCACACTCGACATCGATTCAAATGAACTGCGACAGCCTGACGTTGACGGGTAATCCGCCAAATCAGGTGCTGACTTGCAACATCGGCTCGGCTGCGCCAAGCGGATGCTCGATACAGGGCCCGGCGAGCGGGCTGATCGGCACGCCGATTACATTGACTGCGGTATGCTCGGTCGGTACCGCGCCATTGACTTACACCTGGTCGGGAGGCAGTGCGGCCAGTTGCGGCAACACCCAAGCCTGCTCGGTGAGCGACAGCGCAACGACGACTTACACCGTGGGCATCGCCAACGGCCAAGGCGCGGCATCACCATCGCCGACCAAGCAGGTAACCTGGTCGAACACACCGATCGCACCATCCGGCTGCGTGCTCAATGCGAGCACCACTTCGCTGCCGGTCGGCGGCGGCACCGTCAGTCTGTCGATGGACTGCAGCGCCGGCTCGGGACTCAGTTACGCGTGGACCGGCGGCTTCGCGGCAGGCGCAAGCACGCAGCAGGTCAGCGGCACGCTCGCGGCGACGACGACGTTTACCGCCACCGCCAGCAACAGCTCGGGCACCGTCACCAAGACCTCGACTGTGACTGTCGCTACCGGCGGCGGCGCGATCTCGTGCTCCGGCTATCTGAACACCAATGTGATCACGATGAATTGGGGAAGCTGGTTGCCTAACCAGATCGCCCCGATGGGTCCGCTCGATGCAACCGTGGTGAAGTTCACGACGGGGTCGGTTGTCACTACCGGCAGGTTCACAGCGACCAACTCGCCGGCGGCGAATGCGTCGACCAAGCACGACTACACCTTGTCGGCTACGGCCTGTGATTTCGGAAAGGGCCTGAAGCAGCAAGCTGACGCCGGAACGTCGGCGATTGGGTTCACGATCAACGACCCGACCCGCACTCCGACTCTGGCGCCGAATTCGACCTATTACATCAACATCAGGAATTCTGGTACCCAGGGCTGTGCGATAAACGGGGGATCGTGCGATCTGAACCCGGTTTCAATGTATTCGCCATAGACACGCAGGCTCGATCAGCAGCGCAACGGCCCCGCTCCGGCGGGGCCGTTGCTTTCTCGGATGCGGTATCATTCCCGCGCCGCGTTGAACTCGGCGCGCGCAGACGGTCCAATCGTCGCTGCCCGCGGCCAGTGTGCCACCTCCTGCGGGATCACCCGCTTCCAACTGCGAGGATTCATGTTTCGTACCGCTATGCTCTCCCCAGTGCTGTTGGCGAGCCTGGTCGCGTGGTCGGCCCTCACGCCCGCGCAAGGTCCGGCCACCTCGCCTGCGAGCGCGCCGCCGGCGAACGCTCACGCGCCCGACGAGGTACTGGCCGAGAACGCGCAGATGCGGCTTACGCGCGCCGACTACGACGCCGACATCCAGCGCCTGCCGGCAGAAATGCGCGACGAGTTCGCCAGCGATCCCAAGCGCCTGACGGCGTACCTCAACAACCTTCTGGTCGTGAAGGCGCTGGCCGCTGACGCCCGCAGAGCCGGTCTCGAGAGCGACCCGCTGCTGCAACGGCGGATCGCGCTGGAAGTCGACCGTGCGCTGGCCGATTTGCAATTGCGCCACCTCGAGCAGGCGGCCGGCAAGGAATTCGACGCGAAGTCGAGCGAGTACCGGGTCAAGGCAAAGGAGCTCTACCTCGTCGACCGCAACAAGTATCGTGTGCCCGAGCAGATCAGCGCTTCGCAGATCCTGTTCGACACCAAGCAGCGCAAGC
>JBDTXW010000152.1:0-7020 GCA_040005975.1 Betaproteobacteria bacterium
GATGATAGTGCGGATTGCCCGTGCGAAAGTAGGTCATCGTCAGGCACCCTTTAAAACAACAAAACCCACTTCGCGTGGGTTTTGTTGTTTAAGGATTCGGAACCCGCCTCAGCCTGCCCTATAACATGCTTGCATTTGCTCCCAGCGCCTCACTTCTTCACAGATGCTCCACCATTTCCTGATCGAAAGCGCGGCCCGGTACCCGGACCGGACGGCAGTCGTCGACCGCACGGAGTCGATCACCTATCGCGAGCTGGACGAGTCGTCGGCCCGCCTCGCAAGCGAACTCGCCGCACGCGGCGCCGGGCCCGGACATCGCGTCGGCCTCTATCTCGACAAGTCACTGCATTCGATCGTTGCCGTGTGGGCGGTGCTCCGGGCCGGGGCCGCGTACGTGCCGCTCGACGTCGCGTCGCCGGTCAAACGAGTCGCCCGAATCGCCGAGAACGCCGACCTTTGCGGCATCCTCACCACGCCCAAGCGATGGTCATTGATCGCTCCCGTCCTCACGCTCCCGCCGGCCTTCGTCGGCACCGCGCGCGCGCCGCTGCGACCGGTCGAACTGGGGTTCGCCTTCGAGACGTCGGACCCGTCGCGTGTTCCGGCGGCGAACCGTGGCGCCAGCGCGGAAGAACACGATCCTTCACTCGCGGCATACATACTCTACACGTCCGGCTCGACCGGCCAGCCGAAGGGCGTCGTGCTGAGCCATCGCGCCGCGCTCTCGTTCGTCGATTGGGCGGCCGAGACCATAGAGCTCGGCCCGACTGACGTCGTGTCGAGTCACGCGCCGCTGCACTTCGACCTGTCGGTCTTCGACCTCTTCGCGACCTGCCGGGCGGGCGCCACCGTCGCGCTCGTGCCGCCGGACCTCAACGTCTTTCCCCGCAACCTCGCGGACTGGATTGCTGCGCAGCGGTTCACCGTCTGGTACTCGGTGCCATCGCTGCTCGCGCGACTCGCACTCTCGGGTGGACTCGAGCGTCACGACTGGTCGCACCTGCGCCAGATCATCTTCGCCGGCGAGGTCTTCCCTGTAGCGCACCTGCGCCGTTTGCGCGAGCAAATTCCCGGCGCGCGCTATTGGAACTGGTACGGGCCGACCGAGACCAATGTCTGCACTGCCTACGCGGTCGACGCGCTCCCGCCCGTGCAGACGGCGCCGGTGCCGATCGGTACGGCCTGCGCTAACAGCAGGCTGCTCGTCGTGAACGACGCCGGGTCGGTGTGCGCCCCGGGCGAAACGGGCGAGCTCTACGTCAGCGGCCCTAGCTTGATGACCGGCTACCAGGCCATGCCCGACGCCACCGCGCGCGCCCTGGTCCCTCGAGGCGACGGCATGGACCGCGCCCTCTGGTATCGAACTGGAGACCTCGTGCGTCAAGACGCTGCGGGGCTGCTTCATCTTCTCGGCCGCCGGGACGGCATGATAAAAAGCCGCGGCTACCGCATCGAGCTGGGCGAAATCGAAAGTGTTCTGCACCAGCATCCGGGAGTCGCAGAAGCTGCCGCGATCGCCCTGCCCGACGAAGAGAGCGGCCACGTGATACGAGCAGCGGCGGTCGCCAAGACCGGACACTCGCTGGACGGTGGCAAGCTCCGAGCATTTTGTGCCGAACGTCTGCCCGCGTATATGGTTCCGCTGTCGATCGCTGTACGCGCGTCGCTTCCGCGCGGAAGCACTGACAAAGTGGACAGAATGCGCCTTCGCGAGGAGCTTTCGCGTGCTTGATACGCACGATGGCGCTTTGACACGAGATCGGATGCCACGTAACTTCTCAGCCCACTACTCTGCCGCGCATGCCGACATTTGATAAGGTAGTTTCAATGATGCAGTCTTGCGAATCGATTCGAGAACCGATATGAACTATACGGACGAGCAGATCTTCAACACCCTTGAGTCGTTTTTCGTTCAAGACGGGACGGGCCGAGAGGGAGCGGTCGCGCCCGATACCGACATCGTCGGCGAAGGCTTGGTCGATTCGTTGGGCATTTTCAAGCTCATCGCGTTCGTGGAAGATGCGTTCGCGGTCACGATAGAGCCCGATGAAGTCCTCCTCGAGAACTTCCAGACGCCCCGGGCGCTCAGGAACCTGATCGTCAAGAAGCTCGATAGCGATGGCGCAAGACACATCGCGCTGTAAGCTTCGGGAGGTTCACTCCAGATGAGCACGGTTCCCGAATCCTGCGACGTGGTGGTGATCGGCGGCGGGCCGGCGGGCAGCCTCGCCGCGACCTACCTGACCGGAAAGGGCTACTCCGTCGCCCTGTTCGAGAAAGAGAAGCATCCCCGGTACCAGGTCGGGGAGAGCCTGCTGCCCGACGTGTGGAAGTACTGCGACGCCGCCGGGGTGAGCGACGCGATCGCCGGCGAAGGTTTCCTGCGTAAGGCCGGCGGCAGCGTAGACTGGAACGGCGAGATGCGCCGCCTCTCGTTCGGCGACTTCGGGTACACGCGGCCCGCGCTGCACGTCGAGCGGGACCGCTTCGATCACATTCTGCTCGAGCGGGCGCGCGCATCCGGCGCCTGGGTCGGCGAGGAGATCGCGGTCCTGGGGGCGGATCTCTCGCGGGCGGAGGACGACGAGAGCGAAGTCTCGGTCAGCTATCGGCCGGTCGGCGAGAGCAGCGCGTCCCGGATTCGTTGCCGGTATGTCGTCGACGCCAGCGGACAGAACGGAGTCATCGGCAGGCAGTTGGGACTGCGCGTGTTCGACGAGGGCTTTCGCTTCATGAGCGTGTGGGGCTATTTCGACGACTCGAAGTATCTCGCGGCCGACGGCCTGATCTACCCGGCGCGCTCCGTACGGCAGGTTCCGCCGACCACCTACGTCAGCGCGCTCCCGCAGGGCGACGGATGGGCATGGCTCTGGCACATCATGCTGCGGGAGACGACGAGCATCGGCCTCGTTGTTCCGATCGCGTGGGCGCAAGAGAGCAAAGGCAGCGCCGAACCGTGGGAGGCGTGGTTTCTCAGGCAGTGCCAGGCAATCCCGCTCCTGCAGCGGCTCTTGGTCGATGCAACGTTCTGCAAGGGCTCGGTGCGGCTCGTGCGGAACTACTCTTATAAGTCCAAGCGTGTTGCCGGGCCGGGATTCTTCCTGCTTGGCGATGCGGCCGGCTTCGTCGATCCGATCTTCTCCGTGGGGGTCGTGTTCGCCATGTATTCGGCCTACGCGGCCGCGCATACGATCGATCGGTGTCTGTCTCAGCGCGCCCGGCGCGACCATCACCGATCCATTTTCTCCTCGCAGATCCAGTCCCGACTGGAGCTAAGCCGATCGCTCGCGCTACCCTACTATCAGGAGAGAGATGCCGGGCATGCGCAAGCGCGCCAGGCCATGGCATTCAGCAGCATGCAAGCGCAGGCGCTCATGTATGCTGCGTCCAAGCTGACGGATCGCTCCGGTAACTTCGACGCGATGGCCGATAATCCTGAAGCGCATCGGGCGGCAACCGAGCGGATACGCTCGCTCGATATACCGCTCAAATAACGCCGATCGGGATGTAAACGTGGCGGACGTCACAGGACCGATCGAGCGCTACCTCAGGCGACATCTCGCCTCGGAGCTCGATCGGCAGCGATTCGACCGCGCGAAGCGGTTCGTCGACCAAACCGCGGACCGTTGCGGCGGCGAGATCGCACATCGCATGAGCGCGCGGTGGCTCAAGTTCCTTTGTAGCCGCACGCCGGTCCAAACGAATGTTTGGCCCGAGGACACCGATTTCCTTCGTCACTTCGCGACGGTATTCGGCGTGCCCCCCGCCGAGAGGCGTAAATTCCTCGGCCTGTCCTTGTTCGGACGACTTTGGCGTGCGTTGTATTTCGATGCTCTCGACAAAGGGCCGCCCGAACTCGTGGCGCGACTGACGCGCGTCACGGGATGGGAGTATTTCGATCGATGCCGGCAAAACGCGACGGGGCTGATCCTTGCGCCGGTTCACACGCAGTTTGCCCGCTTGCTCATAACTTACCTTCGCCACCGCGGACACGACGGCCTCGAGGTCGGCCTCACGAGCGACAAGCTCGAGAAGAAGGGTTTGCACACGTCAGCAGCGAAACAGTTCGAGCTCGCGCGGCAGATGCATGGAGCCAAGCAACTTCTTGCCGGAGGCGGCATTGTTTTCAACCCGCCCGATGCACGCCAGAACCTCGACAACTCCCGTTCGGTGGAATTCTTCGGGCGGCAGCGCCGGATCGCCACCGGGTTCGCCGAGCTCGCGCTGGCGACCGGAGCGCACATCGTACCGATCGCGTATCGCGTTTCACCACGCGGGTCCTTCGTCCTGGCGTTTGGAGCACCGTTTGACGTCCCCGGGCCGGCGTCGACGCACGAGGAGCGCGTCGACTCGCTCGTCGGACAGTACGCGAGCTTCCTGCGTGACGAGTGGCGGCTGTATCCGTGGAATATCCCGTGGAACCATCTGCTCCATTATTGCCTGCTGCCCGAGGTCGATTCCCGCGCGCCCAGCGAGAAGGCCGATGCGCGCCATCCGCCGGAAGCGAGTTCGAGCGGAGCCCGGCAGGAGTTCCCGCGATGACTCGGCGCGCGAGCGGAGAGAACGGCAGTCGCGGTGCTACCGCTACGACTGAACCAATTCGCCAATCCGGACGATGAGCAGGGCGTAATGGCGTACCAAATAAGACCGATCGAGCGTCGCCTCAAGCAGCATCTCACCTCGGAGCTCGGTAGACGGCGGTTCGACCGGGCGAAGCGCTTCGTCGACGAGGCGGTGCTTGGCGGGGACGTCCAGACAGTGCATCGCATGAATGCGCGATGGCTTAAGTTCCTTTGCAGTCGCACGTCCGTGCAAACGGCGGTCTGGCCCGAGGAAGCCGCGTTCCTTCGTCGCTTCGCGACGGTCTTATGCCTGCCGTCCGCCGAGGGGCGAAAATTTCTCGGCCTCTCCTTGCTCGGACAGCATTGGCGAGCATTGTGTTTCGCCGAACTCTGCAAAGAGCCCGAGCTCGTGGCGAGCCTGACGCGCGTAACCGGATGGGAGCATTTCGATCGATGCCGGCGGAACGGGACGGGACTCATCCTCCTGCCGGTCCACGGGCAGTTTGCCCGCCTGTTCCGACTGTACCTTCGCCATCGGGGACACGACGGCCTCGAAGTCGGCCTTCCGAGCCACACGCTCAAGAAGAAGGGCTTGCACACGGCAGCGGCGAAGCAGTTCGAGCTTGCGAGGCAGATGCATGCAGCCAAGCAACTTCTTACCGGAGGCGGCATTGTTTTCAACCTGCCCGATGCCTTCCAGAACCTCGACCATGCCCGTTCGGTGGAATTCTTCGGGCGGCAGCGCCGGATCGCCGCCGGGTTCGCCGAGCTAGCGCTGATGACCGGAGCGCACGTTGTCACGATCGCGTACCGATTTACGGCGCGCGGGTCCTTCGTTCTGGAGTTCGGATCGCCCTTTGACGTCTCCGGGCCGCAATCGACCCACGACGAGCGCGTCGACTCGCTCGTCGGGCAGTACGCGACGTTCCTGCGTGACGAGTGGCGCCGATATCCGTGGAATATCCGCTGGAACCATATCGTGCATTATTATCTGCTGCCCGAAGTCGGTCCGGGCGCGCTCGGCGAGAAGGCCAATGCGCCGCGTCCGTCCGAGGCGAGCTCCGGCGACGTTCAACAGGGGTTGGCGCGATGACTTTAGTCCGCGCGATGCGCAAACCGACTCGCGCAATTATCAGTGCCCAGTCCGCTTGCAGGAGCAATTAGCCGGCGCGCGCAAGCCCTTCCGCAGTGAGTTCTTCCAGAGAGCGGTTACGCGTCTCCACGCCGTAAAGTACGGTGAGCAGCACAGCGAGCGCCATCGGGATTGCCCCAATGAGGGCGACCGTCGCGATGGAGGGTGCAGCGATTCCGAAAACGACGAGCGCGATGATCGCTACGCCGCCCGCTTTGCTCGCGCCGGCAGCAAAGCCGGTACCCCGCGATCGGATGCGCGTCGGGTAGATCTCCGAGCTGTAGACCGAGAACACCGCCACAACGGAACTGATCCCCCAAATGGGCACGACGAGCAGGATGTAGAGTAACCACCGGTTCTGCAGCGCGGCGTCTCCGGCAGCGGCAAAACCGAAAAGGGACGCAGCCGTCAGCGACGAAAGCAGGATGATCGTCTTGCGGCTGCTCCAGAAGCCATACAGCCACGCAACGAGAAATGTCAGCGGAAAGCCGATTAACGCTGCATTACGCAGAATCACATCGGCCTCGGTAAAGCCGAGTTTGCGCAGGTTGGTCGGGATCCACAAATTGAAGCCGAACAGCACCAACCCAGAGCCTAGTGCAAGACATCCCACGACGAGCGTCTGTTGCAGGAATCCAGGGCCGATCAGTTCGCTCCAGTGGTCTTTGACCTTGGCTTCGATCGCCGTCTCGGACCGGGCATCTTCGACGATGCGGGCACCGTAGCGGGCCATTACGCTCCGCGCCTCGTCCTCACGCCCGATCGCGAGCAGGAATCGTGGTGATTCCGGAATCCAGCGGTTGAGAAGGATGAATATCACGCCCGTCGGCAGGCCGATGAGCCACAGAATCCGCCAACTGTACGTCGGTACCAGTTCCGCGGCGAGCCAGCTCGTCAGGATGTAGCCACCCGCGACGTCGGCGCCGATCAGTATCATCAGCCAGCCCCGGTGACGTGCGGGAATCGCCTCGGCGAGCAGGGCATAGCAGATGGGCAGCATGCCACCGACGGCAATTCCCATCATAAAGCACATCGCCAGATTCCAGGAGAAGTCGGGCATCGCGCCACAGATCGAGGTGGCAATGAACCCGATGCCTGCGTACAGGATCGAAGCGCGGCGCCCGATCCGATCTCCCAGCCAGCCCCAGAGGAACGAACCGAGAACCGTGCCTACGATCCCGCTGAGCGCGACATAGCCTACCGGGACAGTGCCGGCGGGATTGAGCGGCGATTTCAGTCCATATTCCATCGCCATGCCCGGCATGACGAACGCCAGCGCCGTCGGCTTCATGATATCGATGATCACCGCCAGGGCCATCGCGAGCA
>JBDTXW010000153.1:0-6837 GCA_040005975.1 Betaproteobacteria bacterium
CCGCCGCTACGGCGAGGCTGACCGACGCGAGTGCGACGAACGAGAGCGCCAAGGCTTCGTCGTACTGACGGAAGACCGGGAAGGCTGTGATCGCAATTATGAGTGACAGCGCACCCGTGACGAGCCCGAGAAGAACCGAAAGGGCGATCTGCGGCGAGTGAGGCGCAGCGTTCACCAGGAAGCCCGGTGAGCCGAAGAGCGGCGCCGTCAAGACGAAGTTCACCAGTACACCACCGACCATCTGAGCGAGTATCAGCACTCCGACAATGCTACCGGCGCTACGTGCACTCCTCATGCTTGTTCCCCGACGCGTCACGCGCGCTTGCGCAGAAAGACGTGGGTCGCGCGTTCGCCAGCGACGTACTTCGCGCATTCATAGCCCAACGCACGCATATCGATGTCGTTCAGGAGATGCTCCCCGGATCCGAGCAAAACCGGTCGGATGGCGAGATGCAGCTCGTCAATCAGCGCGGCGCGCAGATACTGCCGAATCGTGGATACGCCGCCACCGAGACGGACGTCGCGGTCGCCCGCTGCAGCGGCCGCCTGCTCCAAAGCGGCGTCAATGCCTTCGGTGACAAAGCGAAACTCGGTGCCTCCCGCCATCCTGAGCGGCGGCCGCGGGTGGTGGGTCAGCACGAAGACGGGCGTGTGATACGGCGGCTCGTCGCCCCACCAGCCCTTCCAGCTGTCGTCCGGCCACGGGCCTCGGACAGGACCGAACATGTTGCGCCCAAGAATCCAGGCACCGATCCCGGCCATGCCTTGCTCCGCAATGCCGTTGTCGACTCCCGTCTCTCCATCGTCGTGGCCGTGCATCGTTCGCCATACGCGTGTGTGGAAGAACCATTCCATCAACTCGGGACCCCTGACGCCGAGCGGATTCTGGAGGTCCTGGTTCGTCCCGGCACCATAACCGTCGATAGAAATCGCGAAGCTTTGGACGCGGAGTTTCGATGTCATATCGTATGCCGCAGCAGTTCAATTGCGAATGTCGCAAACGCGACCCACGCAACCGTAAAAAGCAAGGTGCGAGCCAGGAAAAGACCAAAGCCGCTAATGTGCACCACAGCGTGCGCAGCCCGTGCATAGAAGTAGACGGCAGCCGAAATGGCGGTAATGGAAGTCGATATCCCGACTGCATGAGCGATCAAAACAACCGTTGCAAAGGGCGCCAGGTTTTCGACTGCGTTGATGTGCGCCCGATTGGCGCGATTGACCCAGTCGTGGAGGGGCGATGTTGGCGCCACCTTATAATCGGAAGGTTTCAGGAGTCCGCGCGACAGTACATAGCCTATGACAACTGGAATCCAGAGAACGCCAGTGAGAATGGCCGTAAGCAATAGATAGTATAGTTCGGTCGTCATTCCTACCTCCGTTCACTTCATTGGATGGCGGGCCGGAAGAGCTTGCGCGCATAGGCGCGGGCAACTGTGACTGGATGTGCGAGTAACGTCTCGAGCCGTCCGATCAGGGTTTGAGGATCGTGGTACAGCCCGACTTGGTGTAGCACGCTTGCCCGGTCGTAGTAAATGCGTTTACCGGCGAGCTTTCCCTCGTCATCGAACGTGTTGAGTAGTGGTCATGAGGCCTTCAACTGCGCAGCTCAACGAGCGTTCGGGTGAAGAAGACACTGTTCAGGTCTTCGGTGTAGTCCGCGAACGGCGAACAATAGGTAAAGCCGAAGCCTTCGTACAACCTGCGCGCGGGCTCGAAAGCCTGCATGGACCCGGTTTCGAGACTGAGGCGAGTGTAAGAGCGTCTGTGGGCCTCGGCAATTATGTGTTGCAGCATCGCGCGCGCCACACCTTTACGTCGATGGGCTGACGACGTTCGCATGGATTTGACTTCGCCGTGCGCGGGAGCGAGCTCTTTCAGGGCGCCACACCCGAGTAACTCGCCGTTAGACCAGGCCGTCCAGAAAGTGATCTGTGGATGAAGGAGAGCAGTCAGATCAAGCGCATGCACGCTCTCAGGCGGGGAGAGTTGGTGCATGTCGTGAAGATGTTCAGCAAGAAGTGCGCGGATTTCCGCGCCAGCGAGATCATCGAGTCGAATCTGCATGACTCCGGGCGCGCTCAGACCAAAAGGCTCCAGACCGCCACCCCGGTGAGGGCGGCGGCCAGCGTGAGGCCGTACAGCAGCGAATCCAGCGCGCCGCGCAGCAGGCGCCGCCCGCGCCGGCCCCCGTAGACGCGTCGCATGGCGGCGAAGGTGTACCAGGGGACCGCCACGAAGACCGCCGCCGAAAGCCAGTTCCAGTCGGGAAGCAGAAGTGCGAGAGCGAAAAACCAGAACGCATGCACGTGGAGCGCGAACACCAGGTGCTCGGTGTAGCGCATGCGCCGGTTGAGGTAGGCCAGCTTCAGCCACAGCGCAAAGGCCGGCATCAGCACGAACATGGCACCGCCGAGGTTGATGACGAAGCGGTCGCGGAACAACGTGAACTGCTGCCCCATTGCCTTGGGGTCGAGGTCGATGCGCGCGCGCAGCCGCGTACAGACCCAGGCCGGCAGGCCTTCGCAAAAGAAGACGCCGTCCTTCAGGCCGGCGCTGGCGGGACCCACGCCGATATCCAGGTTGCGCTGTTCGCGCGCTTGCGGCCCCGTATCCCCGAAGTCGACGTGGACCGGGACGGCGCTGGTGACGATGCGAATCAGCAGCAGGGTGACGAGGCTGATCGTCAGGTACAGGCGCAGCGGCAGCACGTAGTGTTTGCGGCGTCCGGCCAGGTACAGCCGGGTCAGCTCGCCGGGCTTGAGCAGCAGCAGCCGCAGCGTGCGCCAAAGGGCGCCTTCGGTCGTAAAGTAGGAACCGCCGAACTGTTGCGCGAACTCGCGCAGCGTCGGCGGCCGAACCCGCGTCTCCTGCCCGCAGGCGGGGCAGTACGGCAGGAGGGGCTGGACCAATGCCTGGCTGCAGTTGGGGCAGCGCGCCGGCGCGTTGGCGGGTGCTGCTGTGGCGGTCGTCAGATCCACGCCGCGGCTCACGTATTCCGTGTTGTCAGGCGTCAGGTCTATGGCAAACGACTTCAACATTGTGCCCATCCGGACCGATGACAAACGCGGCGTAGTAGTTAGCGTGGTAATGGGGACGCAAGCCAGGGGGGCCGTTGTCTTTGCCTCCAGCAGCGAGCCCACGGCGATGGAAGTTGTCGACCTGGCTCCGATTCTCTGCGGTGAAGGCCAGGTGCAGTGGCCCACATTTCTCCGCTGTAGTACCGAGCCATAGAGAAGGCTTGCCGTCTCGTCCCATGCCAACGGCGTCAGGAGCCTCCATCGCAACGGTTACACCGAGCGGAGCAAGCGCTTCGAGGAAGAACGCCTTGCTTGCGCCGAGGTTGGTGGCGCCGATCCCAATATGGTCGAACACGCTTTTCTCCTTTGACAATGGCTGCATGGCAAGAAACGAGGCCTAACGTTTGACGTAGGCGGCGCGTGCGGGCCGCAGGCCGCAACACGTCCGCTTGATGGGGGTCAGGCGTCAGGTCAATCCGGAATCTCGGGCTCGACGAGTTTCGCAAGTTGTGCGAGCGACTCCTGCCACCCGAGATAGCACATCTCGACAGGAATGACCTCAGGCAGCCCTTCTTGCACGATATTCAACTCAGTTCCGCAAGACACCTTTTTCAGGGACACCGTCGTCTGCATCTCGCCCGCAAGGTTCGGATCGTCGAACCTGTCCGCGTAGCGAATGCGTTCGAACGGGACCAGTTCACGATACTCTCCCCCGAAAGAGTGACCGTTGCCCGTCGTGAAGTTCCTGAACGACATCTTGTAAGTGCCGCCGACTTTGGCATCCATGTGGTGGACCTTGCAGGTGAAACCGTAAGGCGGAAGCCACTTGGCCATTGCGTCAGCATCGAGGTACGCGCGATAGACGCGCTCTGGATTCGTGCGGAGAACACGGTGCAGCCGGATGGTGCCTGTGGGCATGATCAATTCGCCTTTCTGTTCGTGGAAAGAATGCGCGCCGGCAAGAACAGAATGCTCTTGACCAGCGCGAACACCGCGCCAAGGCAAATGCCTGCGAGGCGGAAGGGCAGCGCCAACAGCCACACGAACGGCGCCAGGACCAGGACCAGCAACGCGATTGGCCACGCGAGCACGAACAGAATGCACCAGGCCACGAACAGAATGAGCACCTTCACAAGACCCTCCAAAGTGATGCCAAACGGAAGACAACGCCGAACCGTATACGCTACGCGGTTAAAACGGACCGACAATTATTTCAAGGCCCCGGCCACGCCCAAGAGTAATATTTGCGCTCTTCTTCAGTCGATGCGTTCGCAGCACTCGGAAGGGAAAATAAAGTAGTGACGCTTCCGTATCGTTTGCGGCGCATTTTCGCGCCACCAACGTGCTGCACTGGGGTTAGACCTCTCAAGCAATTCTATGGCAGGCAGGGCCGGTACGACAAAACCCTTGTGGAGCGCGAAACGAAGAGTTAGGAGATGGACAAAGGTATCAATGATAGGAACGATCCATGGGACGGTGGCCTAACGGACGAAGCTAACCGGCGTCGAGCCGACGGCGCCCGGCAGCGTCGGCGAGGCGTCTGGGTTTAGCGAAAGGCTAGGCATCATCGCCAACGATGCACCCAATTGAGGATGCGGCTAGGCGTCGGATGCATACAAGCAAATTTCCGCGGGTTCATGTGGTAGCTTGACCATTTTTTCAAAGCGCAGTCCCAGTTTTCCAAGAAGCTTCGTCGATGCGGCATTCTCCGGAGATGTTATGGCAACTATTCGTCTTAGGCCCAGGACGTTCCGGGCGTACGCCATCATTGCCGAGGCAGATTCATACGCATATCCCTTCGACCAATACCGAGGAAGATACGCAAAGCCGATATCTACGTCCTCCAATGAGTCACGCTTTATGAGACCGCAGACTCCGATCGGAACACATCCTTCTTTTAGTTCCGTCAAGTACAGACCGAAGCCAACGCGGGCATACATTGCGATCGGTCCCTTTAACAAGTAGGACTGCGCATCTTGAGCACTCCGCACCCCCTTATCGCCGATAAACTGCAGCCACGATCGATCATTCAATAGTTCAAGAATAAACTCCGCGTCGTTCAACGAAAGCCAGCGAAGCCTGAGCCGGTCTGTCTCCAACACCTTCAAGTTCACCGGACCATTTTCTGCGCCTGCCGCGACTGATCAGTTCTACGCATTGGATTTACTTTCGATTTAAGTAATTCTCTTCCAAGTACCTCGAACGAAAAGCCTGGGGAGGAGTAGGACGATCAGATCTGCCTGCCGGTGTAAAGTCCATCAGGTTCCAGTAAGGCCATACCGTATCGACATGATTTGCCTTCAATTCAGCCCCCCAAAAATGGAAAACATCACCGTCCTGCTTCTTGAAGACATGCATGACCGGATACTGCATATCATCGGATTCGCCTTGGCATTTGTAATCTAGCTGGTAAGAACATTCCAACCCTGATATCAGAGCGATCTGCGACCAGCCACGTTTCTTGGCCCAGGCATTGATCATGCTCGCCGGTGCTTTCGCGATGGCCGCAAAAGCTGCATCTTGGTTTACCTGATAAGCCGCTCGATCAAATCCATCGACCAGAGATGTGCAAGACGGGCAAGGATTGTCCCAGTTCGGACCGTACATGAAGCTGTAAAGCAGCAGCGTATGCTTATCGCCGAAGAGCTCAGAGATTTTCACCCGCTCTCCGAACTTGTCATCGGTCGCCCAAACGAATACATAGTCTTCCTTGATTCGCCCTCCGAGGGGTAATTTGCGCCTCTGTTCAGCGACGGCCTTGACCTTCTCTACCAAGGCTTTTTCCTCGACCAGCAAAGCCTCTCGGGCCAATCTGTATTCTGCCGATTCGTTCGGATAACGGGTTTCGGTCATGACTATCCCTCTGAAGTAGCGTGGTTCGAGTGGGGCTAGCAGGAAAGACGGAAGGCGACTTTAGGTGGGCCGCAGGCCCGCCTAGGAGCGTCCGTGTTGACCGCGGGGTTAGGCGCCACGGTGACTCTAGAGTGAACGACCATCGTAGTGCTTGACGGGTATTTGCTCGAGCGCAACACCCTCCAGGCACCGAATATTGATGGCCGCCATGCGATTACCTTTGGGGTCTGCGCCTTCGCCATATGGATGAATGCCGCAAACTGAACAGAAGCGATGCTTGATTACGTGCTTGTTGAAGAGATACGTGCTCGTATCTTCTTCGGGCGTAAGGACGTGCAGATCGTCGCGTGGCACGAACCACATGAGAGCACCTTTGCGTTGACAGATGCTGCAGTTGCACGAAACCGCTCCTTCCAGCGCCCCTTCAACCTCAAATGCAATCCGTCCGCAGTGACAGCTTCCTTTGTAGTTCATGCTCGAACTCCCGTAGTCAATAGATCCATGTCGCGGCAATGACATCGGCGCACGGTGATGCCTACATTAACAATGCGACACAAACCGCGCAAATCGACGTGTTCCAAATCGCCGCGACCGCAAGCGCGCGACTGCGTGTACCGCGAACAAAGGCGACAGCTACAAGTAGCGCGCCAAGACAACCGAGTCCGAGGCTGAGGAGCTCGACAAACAGGCGAGTCAGGCCCTTGTCGGAAAACGTGATAACCACGTTGGGTGGTGGTTCGGAGACAACGAATCTCGCCTACAGAAGGCCGAGCAGAAGAAAAAGCCACGTGAATACGGCAAAGCCAGTGGCGGCAGACACGGTCTTGGATGTGACGGACACGCGATGCGCCCTAACGAAACAAGGTAACCGGAGACCACCAAGCAGCAAAGCCCCGCCGGCGCGCGTGCGTATTGACCGAATGGAATGGCCTCCCCTACTCGAACGGCATCGAGTGTGCCAGATTGG
>JBDTXW010000154.1:0-6756 GCA_040005975.1 Betaproteobacteria bacterium
GGAAATCGTGCGCATCGTGCGCGAGAACACGCTGTCGCTGCAGAAGCTGATCGAGGACCTCCTCACCTACCACCAGACGCGAAGCATCGAGCCGCAGACACTGGGCCCGGTCGCGCTGGTCGACGTCGTTCGGCGCGTCGTGCGCGAGCACAAGCTCGCGGCATTCGCGCGCCTGATCACCGTTGAGGCGAAGCTCGTGCCTTCGATCGTCGTTGGCGACGGCGAAAAGATTCGCGCGATCATCGACAACCTTCTGTCGAACGCAATCAAGTATTCGCCGCGTTCGGGCACGATCGCGATCGAGCTGCGCTCCGACGGCGACGACGCCGTGCTTGACGTCATCGACGGCGGCCCGGGCATAAGCGATGTCGACCGCCCGCACATCTTCGAATCGTTCTATCAGGGCAAGACCGCGCCCGAGGGCCGGATCAAGGGGTCGGGGCTGGGACTGGCGATCGCGCGCGAATACACGCTGGCACACGGCGGCCGCATCGAGCTCGTCGACCGTGCCGACGGGCGGCGCGGCGCGCACTTCCGGCTGCATCTGCCGCTGGCGATGCCGACCAAGCGCACGCAGCTCAGCAACGCCAAGCCTATCGTCACCTCCTTTCAGGAGGAAGGATGAGCGTCCGGCGCGATGCGGCGCGCGCCGCGGCGGCGATGGCAATGCTGATCGGGGTGGGTGCATGCGCGACGCCGCCGGCGGCCGCGCCCTTCTTGCCGCAGCAGGCGCAGGCGCAGATTTCCGACGCCGTGGCGCCGCCGACACAGGCCGAGGCCGAGCCTGTCCCTGAGCGCAGCGTGCCGGTACCCGCACCGCCACCCGCGGCTGCCGCACCGGCGCCGATCATCATCGTGCAGGAAGCGCCGCCCGCGGCGCCGCCGCCTCCGGTCAACGAAGACGAGCAGCAGGCCCTCGCGCTGCTCGCCGATCTGCAGCACTACGCGGGCGCCCCTGCCGACGAGCTGCGGCGCGAGCTCGCCTCGGTGAACCAGGCGGGCAATCCGCGCGCGCGCAGCGATGCCAACCGGATCAGGCTCGCCGTGCTGCTGACGATGCCAGCCGCCGGACCGCCCGACGATGCTCGGGCGCTGGCCCTGCTCGATTCGGTTTCCGGCAAGACCGGCGGCGCGTCGCCGGTGAAGCAGCTTGCCATCGTGCTTTACGCGCAAATTGCCGAGCGCGTGCGCAATGTCGGCGAAGAAAGAAAGCGAAGCGCGCTGGCGCAGGAAAAACTCGATCAGCTGCGCGCGGTCGAACGCAGCCTCCTGCTCGAGCGCAGCCGCAACGCCGGCGGCGCCGGCGGGGGCGGCGGCGGCGGCACCGGACGCTAGTGTCCACTGGAAGCTTAGCGATGACCCACGCGAGCGACATCCTCCTTGTCGACGATGACCCCGATCTGCTGAAGCTGATCAGTCTGCGGCTGACCTCGGCCGGCTATCGCGTGCGCACCGCCGACAGCGGCGAAACCGCGCTCGCGGCGCTGGCAGTGCAGCGTCCGGCCGCGGTGATCACCGACCTCAAGATGCCGGGCATCGACGGGCTCGCCTTGTTCGATGCCATCCATCGCCAGCATCCGGCGATGCCGGTGATCATTCTGACCGCGCACGGCACGATACCGGAGGCGGTGTCGGCGACGCAGCGTGGCGTGTTCGGCTTCCTGACCAAGCCGTTCGACAGCCAGGAATTGCTGCAGAAAGTCGCGGCGGCAGTCCGCTTGAGCGGCGGTGAATCCGAGCCGGCCCGGCAGTCGACCGGCGAGTGGCGCGCCGGCATCATCACGCGAAGCCCGCGCATGGAGGACCTTATGCGGCAGGCGCGCCTGGTCGCGGACTCCGACGCAAGCGTGCTTATTTTCGGCGAGTCGGGCACCGGCAAGGAGCTCCTCGCTCGCGCGATTCATCGCGCCAGCCGGCGTACGACGCGCCCGTTCATCGGCGTCAATTGCGGCGCGATCCCTGAGCCGCTGCTGGAATCGGAATTGTTCGGCCATGCCCGCGGCGCCTTCAGCGGCGCGGTGCAGGCGCACAAGGGATTGTTCCAGGCAGCCGACGGAGGGACGATTTTTCTCGACGAAATCGGCGACATGCCGCTGCCGCTTCAGGTCAAGCTGCTGCGGGTGCTGCAGGAGGGCGAGGTGCGCCCTGTAGGCGCGACGCAATCGGTAACGGTCGACGTGCGGGTCGTCTCGGCCACGCATCGCGATCTGGACGCGCAGAAGGAAAACGGCCAGTTCCGCGAAGATCTCTACTACCGGCTGAACGTGGTGTCGCTCAAGCTGCCGCCGCTCGCCGACCGCCGTGAGGACATTCCGCTGCTGGCGACGCACTTCCTGCGCAAGCTGGCCGAGCGATACAAAAAACCGGTGCCGGCGCTGGCGCCCGATGCGA
Source organism: Betaproteobacteria bacterium (assembly GCA_040005975.1). Classification (GTDB taxonomy): domain Bacteria; phylum Pseudomonadota; class Gammaproteobacteria; order Burkholderiales; family Casimicrobiaceae; genus PALSA-1003. The sequence goes on from JBDTXW010000154.1 coordinate 2,392, forward strand.
TGGCACTCCTGATCAGCGCGCCCTGGCCGGGCAACGTCCGACAACTGCTGAATCTGCTCGAGCAAGCCGTCGCCCTGACAACGACCAGCGTCATTCCCGCGACCTTGGTGCACGGCGCCCTGCGCGAGGATTCGGGCGTCCTGGTTCCGTTCGAGGAGGCGCGCAAGCAGTTCGAGCGCGATTACCTGGTGCGCCTGCTCAAGATCACCGGCGGCAATGTCACGCAGGCGGCGACGCTGGCCAAGCGCAACCGCACCGAGTTTTATAAGCTCCTGCAGCGCCACCGGCTGGAGCCTGCGATGTTCAAGGAAGCGAAAAGCTGACTTGCTGCGCGACCGATGACGGTCCAGGCCGGCTGTTGCGTTTTGCGCACATATGTCTCTATTCAGAGACAAATAAATAACTGTAAAATCAAGTTATTACCAAAGTGTGGCGGAAGCGTGTCGTTTAAATAAGACACTTTCCTCAGGTTGCGGCGATGTTTTACACGCCGCGCCGGTCCGTCATGGGGCTTACCCTGCCCAAGCCACTGATTTGTCTAGAGACAGTCTTCCTGGCATAGCGATTGCTTGTGCTCCCGGCACAGTGCCCGCGCAAGTTTGCGCGGATGCGATGCGGCAGGAGACGGTGATGGACAGGTTTGCACCCGAGTTTGCAGCGTACTGGCTTGCCGAGCCCGAACGGCCTGGCGAACCCGACGGGATCGACCACGCCCCCAGACAGGCGCTGTCGCCCTCGCAACAAGTCGCGCTCGAAGAGCTCGCTGACCGCGTCAGCGCTGCCCGGAGCGTCGTCTGACCGCGCGCCCCAATTTGACTCCCCCTTGCCCGCTCATTTCCTCCAGCGGGTTTTTTTTGTCAATGCCGCTTGAAGTATTGAACCGCGCGCTCATGCGCCTCCGCGGCGGCCCGCGTGCGAAACGTGCCGAGGTTGCGGCGCTTGCCGGTCTTCGGATCGACCTTGCGCGAATACAGACGGTATCCGCCCGAGGCAAGTTTCCTGATCATAGAGTTTCTCCTTGGCGTTGCCTGCCTCGGCCTCGCGCCGCCACAGAGCCTAGACAGCGATCGGCGCCTTGATTGCCGGATGATGGTGATAGGCGACGATGTCGATGTCGTCGAACCGGTAATCGAATAGCGACGGCGGCTTTCGCCTCAGTACGAGCCTCGGCAGCGCGTGCGGCGTGCGCGCGAGCTGGATCTCGACCTGCTCGAGGTGGTTCAAGTAGAGGTGGCAATCGCCCCCCGTCCAGACGAAGTCGCCGGCTTCGAGGCTTGTCTGTTGCGCGACGAGGTGCGTCAGCAGGGCGTACGAGGCGATATTGAACGGTACGCCGAGGAAAATATCGGCGCTGCGCTGATAGAGCTGGCACGACAGCCGCCCGTCCGCCACATAGAACTGGAAGAAGGCGTGGCAGGGCGGGAGCTTCATGCGTGGGATGTCGCCGACGTTCCACGCCGAGACGATCAGGCGCCTGGAATCGGGGTTCTTGCGGATCTCCTTGACGACGTCGGCCAGCTGGTCGATGTGCCGTCCGTCCGGCGCCGGCCACGAGCGCCACTGGTATCCGTAGATCGGCCCGAGATCGCCGCTGGCATCGGCCCATTCATCCCAGATCGTGACCCCGTGCTCGCGCAGGTAACGCACGTTGGTGTCGCCGGCGAGGAACCACAAAAGCTCGTGGACGACCGATTTGGTGTGCACGCGCTTGGTCGTCAGCAGCGGAAAGCCCGCGGACAGGTCGAAGCGCATCTGGTAGCCGAAAACCGACAGTGTGCCGGTACCGGTACGATCCTCCTTGCGCTGGCCGTGATCGCGCACGTGGCGCATGAACTCGAGATACTGGCGCATCGTCTGGCGGGCAAGCGGAGAATGGGTCGGCTATTGTAGTCCAAACGCTGTCGGGCACCTGCCGTGACACGGGGCGGAGGAGGGGGCTTGACAGCGGCTCGGGCGCAGGTAGACTAATATAACTATGCAACTAGTCATATAGATATGAAACAGGCCTACGCCCGGGCGATTCCCGGCGCCTGGCGGCGCACTGCCCGCATGTTCGTCGCGCTGGGCGACGCGCATCGCCAGCGCATCCTCCTGATGTTCGAGCCCGGCGAGCGGCTCAACGTCGGGCAGATCGTCGCCGCGTCGACTCTTTCGCGCTCGGCAGTAGCACATCATCTGCGCGTACTGCGTGAAGCCGGCGTGCTGAAGAGCGAAAAAGTGGGCAAGGAAGTGCAGTTCTGGCCGGACGCTGCAGCGGTGCAGACCGCGCTGGCGGCGGTGCAGGACTACCTGGCATCCCATCATTAGGAGACCGGGAGTAAAACGATGGCCGAACACAGCCAGTTCCAGCTGCTACGCGAAAAGCGCTTCGCGCCGTTCTTCTGGACGCAATTCCTGGGCGCCGGCAACGACAACGTCTACAAAAATGCGCTGGTCATCTTCGTCGCGTTCCAGGCCGCGGCGCTGACCGCTTTTTCGTCGAACGACCTGGTCAACATCGCGGCGGCCGTGTTCATCTTCCCGTTCATGCTGTTCTCCGCGACCGCCGGCCAGCTTGCCGACAAGTACGAAAAATCCCGGCTGATCCGCCTGATCAAGACGTTCGAAATCGCGATCATGATCGTCGGCGCGATCGGCTTTTACCGGCGCGATCTGGTGTTGCTGTTCGTCGCCCTCGGCCTGATGGGCGTACATTCGACGCTGTTCGGCCCGGTCAAGTACGCAATCCTGCCGCAGCACTTGCGCAACGACGAGCTGGTCGGCGGCAACGGGCTGGTCGAGATGGGAACGTTCGTCGCGATCCTGCTCGGCGAGATCGTCGGCGGCCTGGTGATCGCGGTCAAGCCGGACGGGCCGCTCCTCGCGGGCGCTGTGGCGATCGCGATCGCAATCGCCGGCTATTTGGTCTCGCGGCGGATTCCGGAAACGCCTGCCGTCGCGCCGGGTCTCGTGATCAATTGGAATCCGTTCACCGAAACCTGGCGCAACCTCCGTTTCGCGCACGGCAACCGCGTCGTGTGGCTGGCGATGCTGGGCATATCGTGGTTCTGGTTCTACGGCGCAACCTACCTGACGCAGTTCGCCAACTTCACCAAGGACGTGCTAGGCGGCGACGAGCGCGTGGCGACGCTGCTGCTCGCGATCTTCTCGATCGGCATCGGCGTCGGCTCGCTGTTGTGCGAGCGTCTGTCGGGCCACAAGGTCGAGATCGGCCTCGTGCCCTTCGGCTCGATCGGGCTGTCGGTGTTCGCGATCGACCTCTACCTGGCGAGCCGCGATCTCGCGCCGCAAGGGCTGGCCGGCATCGGCGCGTTCTTTGCGGTGTCCGCGCACTGGCGCGTCATCGCCGACCTGATCCTGATAGGCATGTTCGGCGGCTTCTACATCGTCCCGCTCTACGCCCTGATCCAGGAACGCTCGGAGCCCGCATTCCGCTCGCGCATCATCGCCGCCAACAACATTCTCAACGCCATCTTCATGGTGGCATCCGCGGCGATCGCGCTGGCACTGCTCAAGGCCGGCCTGACGATACCGCAGCTGCTGCTGGTGACCGGCCTGATGAACGCGGTCGTCGCGGTGTACATCTACACGCTGGTCCCCGAGTTCCTGATGCGGTTCCTGGCGTGGCTCCTGATCCACACGTTCTACCGCGTCGACAAGGAGGGCCTCGAGCGAATACCGGCCGAAGGGCCTTGCGTCATCGTCTGCAACCACGTGAGCTTCGTCGACGCGATCGTCATCGCCGCCTGCGTGCGCCGCCCGATCCGGTTCGTGATGGACCACCGCATTTTCCGCGTCCCGCTCCTGAATTTCATCTTCCGCACGATGCGCACGATCCCGATTGCCCCGGCAAGGGAAGACGCCGCGATGAAGGAACGCGCATTCGCGGAAGCGGCCGCGGCGCTCCGGGCCGGCGAGATCGTCGGTATCTTTCCTGAAGGCAAGCTGACCGAGACCGGCGATCTCAATCCGTTCCGTCCGGGACTGCAGCGCATTCTCGAGCTGGCGCCCGCGCCGGTCGTGCCGATGGCCTTGCGCGGGCTCTGGGGGAGCTTATTCAGCCGTTCCGATCGCGGTCGCGCCCTGCGCAAGATACGCGGTCTGTTCTCGCGTATTGCGCTGGTCGCCGGCCCTCCGGTGCCGCCGGAGCGCGCGACGCCGGAATTCCTGCAGCAGAACGTGCTTGCACTGCGCGGCGACTGGCGCTAGCTGCACTCGTGGAAAGACCGACATGACCTGGCTTGGCTTGTTGATCGGCGGCATCATCGGTAGCAGCTGGGGCTTCAAGAGCACGCTGATCGGCGCGCTCTTAGGCGCGCTGGTCGGCATGTACCTGCGCAAGTCGGCCGCGCGCGCGACGTCCGC
>JBDTXW010000155.1:0-6731 GCA_040005975.1 Betaproteobacteria bacterium
TTCGTTGACTTCGATCCTCTCCCGACTGCAGGACAACCGCAATGCGCTGGGCATCGTATTCATGGTGCCCGCGGCGCTTATCCTGCTGGTCTTCCTCACTTACCCGCTGGGCCTCGGCACTTGGCTGGGGTTCACCGATACCAAGATCGGGCGCGGTGGCCAATGGATCGGCCTGGAGAACTACGAGTTCCTGTGGGACGATGCGGTCACGCGCCTCGCGCTGTTCAATACGATCTTCTACACGTCCGTCGCCAGCGTGATCAAGTTCGCGCTCGGCCTGTGGCTCGCGCTGCTGCTCAACAAACACCTCCCGTTCAAGGCGATGCTGCGCGCAATCGTGCTGCTACCGTTCATCGTGCCGACAGCGCTCTCGGCGATCGCGTTCTGGTGGATCTACGATTCGCAGTTCTCGATCATCAGCTGGTCGTTGATGAGAATGGGGCTCATTCACCAGTACATCGACTTCCTCGGCGATCCGTGGATGGCCCGGTTCTCGACGATCGCGGCCAATATCTGGCGCGGCGTACCGTTCGTGGCGATCACGCTGCTCGCCGGCTTGCAGACGATCTCGCCTTCGTACTATGAAGCGGCGAGCCTGGACGGGGCGTCGCCCTGGCAGCAATTCCGTCATGTGACGCTACCGCTGCTGACGCCGATCATCGCGGTGGTCATGACGTTCTCGGTGCTGTTCACCTTCACCGACTTCCAGCTGATCTACGTGCTGACGCGCGGCGGGCCGCTCAATTCGACCCACCTGATGGCGACGCTCTCCTACCAGCGGGCGATTCCCGGCGGCAGCCTTGGCGAGGGCGCGGCGATCGCGACGGCGATGGTGCCGTTCCTGCTGGCGGCGATACTGATCAGCTACTTCGGCCTGCAGCGCCGCGCCTGGCAACAAGGAGGGGTAGACGCATGAGCGGCGGAGCAGGGGCCCCGCGCACCAGGGATGCGACCCACGAGGGCGCCATTCGGCCGACGCGACATCGAGAAAATTGCCGTCGGTGCCCCAAGGAGGCCGACAAATGAGCAGCGCCGTCGCGACGCCAGAAGCAGTCGATTCGCAGGGCATGAACTATCTGGTGTCGCTGCCGCGGCGGGTCGCCACCATTTATCTGCCTTTGGCGGTGTTCGTTGTCGTGCTTTTGTTCCCGTTCTACTGGATGGCGATCACAGCGCTCAAGCCCAACGCGGAACTGCTGTCGCGCGAAGGCAACCCGTTCTGGGTCATCCACCCGACGCTGGACCACATCAAGAAGCTCCTGTTCGACACTGCGTATCCGGAATGGCTGTGGAATACCGTACTGGTGTCGGTCGTATCGACCTTCCTTTCGATCTTCTGCAGCGTGCTCGCGGCGTATGCGATCGAGCGACTGCGCTTCCGCGGGTCGCGCTACGTCGGCATGAGCATTTTCCTGGCATACCTTGTCCCGCCGTCGATACTGTTCATTCCGCTGGCGGCGATGGTGTACAAGCTCAATCTGTTCGACACGCGCCTGGCGCTGATTCTGACCTATCCGACGTTCCTGATCCCCTTCTGCACGTGGCTGCTGATGGGATATTTCAAGACGATCCCGCTCGAGCTCGAGGAATGCGCGCTGATCGATGGAGCGAGCCGCTTCCAGATACTGGTCCGGATCATTCTGCCGCTGGCCGTGCCGGGATTGATTTCCGCCGGCATCTTTGCGTTCACGCTGTCGTGGAATGAATTCATCTATGCGCTGACGTTCATCTCCTCGTCTGAAGTCAAGACCGTGCCCGTGGGTGTCGTTACCGAGTTGGTCGAGGGCGACGTCTACCACTGGGGCTCGTTGATGGCCGGAGCGCTGTTCGGCTCGCTGCCGGTGGCGATACTGTATTCATTTTTCGTCGAATACTACGTCTCCGGACTCACCGGCGCCGTCAAGGAGTAGCGGCGCGAGCAGCGAGAGGGGTCCCCGCGCAGCGGGGTCGAGCGACCGCGAGTCGCCGCTGCGGCCGACACGGAAGGGCTGCACACACTGAGCTTGCAAAGAGGCCGCGGCCTCGCCCGGCCGGGCCGCATGCGGTAAAATGACCACAGCAATCCACGGAGCAGGCGATGAGCATCCAGGACACGATACGCGAGCAGGTGACCGGCCACCCGGTCGTGCTTTACATGAAAGGTACGCCGCAATTCCCGCAATGCGGCTTTTCGGACGCCGCGGTGCGCATGCTGAAATCCTGCGGGATCGACCGTTTCTTTTCGGTCGATGTGCTGGCCGACGCGGCGGTCCGGCAGGGCATCAAAGATTATTCGAACTGGCCGACGGTACCGCAGCTCTACGTCAATGGCGAGTTCGTCGGCGGCTGCGACATCATGCGTGAAATGCACGCATCGGGCGAGCTGCAGCGGCTGCTGGCTCCGCAGACGGCCTGACGCTGCAGGACCCGCGCCGCGCCGGTCGGCGCACCGGCCGTTTCGACGCGACGCACTCGACGCAGCATCGAACGAATCGCTAGGTTCGCGCGCGCGTAACGCGCTTGACTTCGGGAATACGGCGCAGCGCGCGCATGACGTTCGCCAGATGCTTGCGATCGCGCACCTGGACGCTGAAGAACATCGCGACGACCTGGTCGCCGTCGGGCCGCTCCATCGACAGATATTCGATGTTCGCGCCAGCGTCGGCGATCGCTGTGGCGAGATGCGCGAGCAGCCCGCGCTCGTCAGCGACCAGCAGCCGGATGCCGGCTTCGAATACCCCTTCGATCTCCGGCGCCCATTCGACATCGACGATCTGATCGCTGTCGACGCGGCCCTTTTTAAGCGTCGCGCAGTCGCGCGTGTGCACCAACAGCCCCTGGCCGCGCCGGAAATGGCCGATGATCGCATCGCCTGGAATCGGGCGGCAGCATTTGCCGTACTGGATGGCGACGCCCTCGACGCCGCGGAGCTGCAAAGCGCCATGCTTGGCCTGAGCAGGGGTCGGCTCGTCGCCCGACCGGCCGGCGGTACGCGTTAGCGCCTGTGCGACGACAAACGAAAGACGCTTGCCCAGACCGATGTCGGCAAGAATCTCGGTCTCGCCCTTGGCGCCGTACTCGCGCGCCAGCGCCTCCCAGCGCTCCCAAGTGACCGATCCCGGCGGAACCTTCAGTGACGCCAGCGCCTGCTCCAGCATGCGCTCGCCGAGCAGCGCCGACTCGCGCTGCTGCAGTGACTTCAAGAAGTGCCGGATGCGCGAGCGCGCCTTGCCGGTCGCGACAAAGCCAAGCCACGAGGGATTCGGGCGCGCGCTGGGCGAAGTGATGATCTCGACCTGGTCGCCGTTCTTGAGTTCGGTGCGCAGCGGCATCAGCTCGTAATTTATCCGGGCTGCCGTGCAATGGTGCCCGACGTCGGTATGCACCGCATAGGCGAAGTCCACCGCGGTGGCGCCAGTGGGCAGCGCCATGATCTTTCCCTTCGGCGTGAACACATAGATGGCGTCGGGAAACAGATCGCCCTTGACGTGTTCGAGAAACTCCTTCGAATCGCGCGACTCGGACTGGATCTCGAGCAGGCTTTGCAGCCAGCGGTGGGTTTGCTCTTGCGCCTCGGCGATGTCGAGCTCGCCGCCTGCCTTGTATAGCCAATGCGCGGCAACGCCGGACTCGGCGATACGATGCATGTCCTGCGTCCGGATCTGCGCCTCGAGCGGAGTGCCGAACGGGCCGAACAGCATCGTGTGCAGCGACTGGTAGCCGTTCGCCTTCGGAATCGCGACGTAATCCTTGAATTTGCCAGGGATGGGTTTGTAGAGCTTGTGCAGCACGCCCAGCGCCGCGTAGCAGGCGGTAGTATCCTTCACCAGGACGCGCACGCCGTAGATGTCGAATACCTGCGAAAACGTATAACGCTTCTCTCGCATCTTTTTATAGACGCTGTAGATCGTCTTTTCCCGCCCGGTCACCGTCGCCGCGATGTCGGCGTCCTTCAGGCCGTCGCGGATCGATTGCAGGATCCGGTTCATCACTTCGCGCCGATTGCCGCGCGCAGCCTTGATCGCCTTGGCCAGCACGCGATAGCGCGCCGGGTGCAGGTGCTTGAACGACAGTTCCTGCAACTCGAGATACAGAGCGTTGAGGCCGAGGCGATTGGCGATCGGTGCGTAGATGTCCAGGGTTTCGCGCGCGATACGCTTGCGGTGCGTCGGCGCCATGGCATCGAGCGTGCGCATGTTGTGCAGCCGATCTGCCAGCTTGATCAGGATGACGCGCACGTCCTGCGCCATCGCCAGCAGCATCTTGCGGAAATTCTCGGCCTGCGCGTCTTCGTGCGACTGGAACTCGATCTGATCGAGCTTGGACACGCCGTCGACCATCTCGGCGACGGGCTTGCCGAACGAACTTTCGATTTCGTTCTTGGTGATGCCGCTGTCCTCCATCACGTCGTGGAGGAGCGCGGCGGCGAGCCCCTGGGCATCGAGCCGCCACTGCGACAGTATGCTGGCTACCGCCAGCGGGTGGGTGATGTAGGGCTCGCCCGACTTGCGGAACTGCCCCTGGTGCGCCTGTTCCGAAAAGGCGAACGCGCGCTCTACGAGCGCGACGTCAAGCGGTTGCAGGTAGTGACCAAGGTGTCGGGTAAATTCGGCGATTTCCGACATGCTTGATCACGTTGGGGTTATAGCGCCCGATGCAAGTCAACTTTGCGGCTTGAGCAGCATTTCGATGCCGATCTTGCCGGCAGCGATTTCGCGCAGCGCGATCACCGTCGTCTTGTCGCGGTCGCTCTCGACCAGCGGCTGCGAACCGGCGCTGATCTGACGTGCGCGATTGGTCGCGGCCAGCGTGAGCTCGAAGCGGTTGGGAATCCTGATCAGGCAGTCTTCAATCGTGATGCGGGCCATGGTGCCTTCCTAAGTGAGTTTCGCTATCAGTACCCCGTGGCGAACGCATTGTCGCGGCGCAACCAGGCGCGACGCCCGCACAATTGCGCTCAAGTCGTCGACCGCTGAGGCAAAGTCCTGATTAATAATAACATAATTGAACTCGGCGCAATGCCGGATCTCGTCCCGCGCCGCTTCGAGGCGCCGCGCTATCGTCGCCGGGTCATCCTGGCCGCGCCGGTGCAGGCGCTCTTCGAGCAGGGCAAGTGACGGCGGCAGGATGAAGATGTGGATCGAAGTCGGGATCAGGCCGCGCACTTGGGCTGCGCCCTGCCAGTCGATTTCCAGCAGAACGTCCTGGCCCGCGTCGATTTGCGCCTTGAGCCAGCTCGCCGACGTCGCGTACCAGTTGCCATGGACCTCTGCGTGCTCGAGGAATTCGCCGGCGTCGCGCAGCGCCATGAAGCGCTCGGTCGAGATGAAGTGATAATCGGCGCCTTCTCTCTCGCCGGGACGCGGCGGCCGCGTCGTGTACGAGACCGAGAGGCGGATGCCGCGGTCCCTTTCCAGCAGCGCGCGGGTCAGGCTCGTCTTGCCGCCGCCGGAAGGCGCCGCGACGACGAACAGAATGCCGGTCGGATTGGTCATCGTCAGAGCGGCCTCGTTGCGTTCAATGCGTGTGCCATCGTCTCGCCTCGGCCGCACTCGTTTACCGGCGATCCCACCTGGGTGGGCCTTCGCCAGTGCTCGGCGGGCCTACTCGATGTTCTGTACCTGCTCGCGCATCTGCTCGATCAGCACCTTGAGCTCGAGCGCGGCGTGCGAAAGCTCCGCATCTACCGACTTGGAACCCAGCGTGTTGGCCTCGCGATTGAGCTCCTGCATCAGAAAATCGAGGCGCTTGCCACTGCTGCCGCCAATGGAAAGCACGCGCCGCACTTCGGCGACATGCGTCTGCAGGCGCGAAATTTCCTCGGCGACATCGACCTTGGCGGCAAACAGCGCCAGTTCCTGCTTGAGCCTGTCGTTGTCCGCATCGAGGCCGGCATCGCGCAGGCGCGCACCGAGCTTCTCGACATAGGCATCGTGTATTGCAGGCACGCGTGGCGCGACGCGTTCGAGCTGGGCCTCGATGCCGCGGCAGTTTTCCTCGAGCATTTCGCGCAGTTTGGCGCCTTCGCGCGCCCGGGATCCGGCCAGATCGCGCAGTGCCTGTTGCACGAGCAGCAGCGTCTGCTCGGCCAGCGTGCCGGCGTCCACCGAGGGCTCGGTCAGCACGCCAGGCCAGCGTAGTATCTCGACGGTCGACAACGGCGCGCTGCCAGGCGCGTGACGCTGCACTTCGGTGGCTGCGTCGCGCAGCTGGGCGACTCGCTCGCCATTGATCGCGAGCGCCGCTGCGCCGGGTGTGGTCCGGTTCAACGCGATCCGGCAGTCGATCTTGCCGCGCTTGAGCTCTCGGGCCAGGATTTCGCGTATCGCGGTTTCCAGCGCGCGCAACTCGTCGGGCAGGCGCAGCTGCAAGTCCAGATAGCGGTGGTTGACCGACCTCAGTTCGACCGCCAGCGAGCAGCCGGGCAATTCGGCAGCGACCGCTGCGAAGCCGGTCATGCTCAGAATCATCGCGAATCCGTGGCGTACAAGTCGTGCAGGTGGAAGATGGGCAGAAGCGCAACGACGCGCGACCAAGACCAAGGAACGACGAACGAATTCTTTACTTTATCGCCGCGGTTGTCGAGAATGTAGAGCTTATCCCTTTTACGTGCAAGTCTTAAGCCCCAACCGAACAAGCCCAATGGGCGTCACCAACCAGGCACTCCCTTCCGGATATCAGCTGCTCAATTACCGGATTGATCGCCAGATCAGCCGCGGCGGCTTTTCGATCGTCTATCGCGCGTTCGACGA
>JBDTXW010000156.1:0-6705 GCA_040005975.1 Betaproteobacteria bacterium
CGGGAACCACGGCGAGGTCCGACGTCGCGGTCTGTCGCGCCGTGCTGCGCGAAACGTTCGGTTACGGCGCTTTCCGCCCCGGCCAGGGCGAAGTCGTCGACCACGTCGTCGCCGGCGGCGATGCGCTGGTCCTGATGCCTACCGGGGGCGGCAAGTCGCTCTGCTACCAGATCCCGTCGCTGGTGCGGTCCGGCACGGGGATCGTCGTCTCGCCCCTGATCGCACTGATGCAGGACCAGGTGGCCGCCCTGCTCCAGCTTGGGGTGCGCGCCGCGTTCGTCAACTCAACGCAGGACGCCGATACGGCGCGCGCGATCGAGCGCGCCCTCATCGCCGGCGAGCTCGACCTTTTGTACGTCTCGCCCGAGCGTTTGACGACGCCGCGCTGCCTCGACCTCTTCGACCGGGCGAGGATTGCGCTGTTCGCCATCGACGAGGCGCACTGCGTGTCGCAGTGGGGCCACGACTTCCGGCCCGAGTACCTGGGATTGTCGGTGCTGCACGAGCGCTATCCGCAGGTGCCCCGAATCGCGCTGACGGCGACCGCCGATCCGCAGACCCGCGCCGAGATCATCACGCGGCTCGATCTCGGCGCGGCGCGCGTGTTCGTGTCGAGCTTCGATCGCCCGAACATCCGCTACGCGATCGTCGACAAGGGCGACGGACGCGCGCAGCTGCTGCGGTTCATCGGCGACGAGCATCCGGGCGAGGCTGGCATCGTCTATTGCCTGTCACGGCGCAAGGTCGACGAGACTGCCGCGTGGCTCGCCGGCAATGGCGTGCGCGCCCTCCCCTACCACGCCGGCATGGACAACGCGACCCGCGCCGAACATCAGGGACGCTTTCAGCGCGAAGACGGCGTGGTGATCGTCGCGACGATCGCCTTCGGCATGGGCATCGACAAGCCGGATGTGCGCTTCGTCGCCCACCTCGATCTGCCCAAGAGCGTCGAAGCCTACTATCAGGAGACCGGCCGCGCCGGCCGGGACGGTGCACCCGCCGACGCCTGGATGGCCTACGGCCTGGCCGACGTCGTCCAGCAGCGGCGGCTGATCGAAGGCTCGGATGCCGGCGAAGACTACAAGCGCGTCAGCGCGGCCAAGCTCGATGCGCTACTCGGGTTGTGCGAGACCGCCGGTTGCCGGCGCGTGCGTCTGCTCGACTATTTCGGCGAAGCGAGCGCGCCTTGCGGCAATTGCGACAACTGCCTCGCGCCGCCGGAAACCTACGATGCCACCGTGGCGGCGCAAAAAGCGTTGTCGGCGATCTATCGGACGGGCCAGCGCTTCGGCGCGCTGCACCTGATCGACGTGCTGCGCGGCAAGGCGGGCGAGCGCGTGCAGCGCTGGGGACACGACAAGCTGTCGGTATTCGGCGCCGGCGCCGAGATCGACGAAGGCGCATGGCGCAACGTCTTTCGCCAGCTGGTCGCACTCGGACTGGCGAGCGTCGACCACGAGGCGCACGGTGCGCTCAAGCTCAACGCGGCGAGCCGGCCGGTGCTCAAGGGCGAGCAGCCGGTCGCGCTGCGGCGTGCCGTCGAACGGCCTCGCGCTACGCGCAGTTCGCGTCGTGCGACCGGCGGCTCGGAACTTGCGCTGACCGCATCGGAGGGCGTGTTGCTCGATCGGCTCAAAGCCTGGCGGCTCGGCGAGGCGCGGGCGCAGGCGGTGCCGGCCTTCGTTATTCTTCACGACCGAACGCTGGCCGAAATCGCACGGCAGCGGCCGCATGGCATGGCGGCGATCGCGGGCATCGCCGGTATCGGCGCGAAAAAACTCGAGCGCTACGGCCCGGCAATCGTCGATCTCGTCGCGCGCGGCGCCTGACGGACCCGTCCGCTTGCGCGGCGGCGCGGGCGCCTTGAAGAAGACGACGCTCGGCCTGGCGCCTCTGTCTCGCCGACTCCTACTATTGCGATGCCTTCCGGACCAAGTCGTAGCGCGAAGGTCTCGCCGGCGCACTCGGTCGCCGACTTCCGTTTTTACGAGGAATTGAACGACTTTCTGCGTCCCGAGTTGCGCAAGCATACGTTCAGCCACGCGTTCAACGGCACGCCGGCGGTCAAGGACGTCATCGAGGCGATCGGCGTGCCGCACGCGGAAGTCGATCTGATATTGATCGACGGCGAGTCGGTCGACTTTGCCCGGCGCCTGCACGACGGCAACCGCGTCGCCGTCTATCCGGTATTCGAGCGCCTCGATCTGACACCGCTGACGCGACTGCGGCCGCGGCCGCTGCGGCGCACCCGCTTCGTGCTGGACGTCCACCTCGGCACGCTGGCACGATATCTGCGCCTTCTGGGCTTCGATACGCTGTATCGCAACGACTATGACGATCACGAGATCGTACGACTCGGCCACGACCAGTCGCGCATTATTCTGACGCGCGACAAGGGTCTGCTCAAGCATCGCGCCGTCACGCGCGGACGCTGGATCCGGCATACCCGGCCACTCGAGCAGCTGCGCGAGACGCTCGGCGCGTTCGACCTCGTCGGCGGGGTCCGGCCGTTCACGCGCTGCGCGGTGTGCAACGGGACCTTACGCCCGCTCGGCCAGCGCAAGGCCGCGAGCCTCGTGCCCGCGCGAGTGCGCGAACGGCACGATAAATTCGCCCGCTGCGCGCTTTGCGGCCGGGTCTATTGGCCCGGCACGCATACGATACGCATCCGCACGGCGCTGCTGGGTGCCGAGATCGATCTGCTGGCCTCGCAGCGAGTCCGGCCGGCGGCGCGCGGCAGAGGGCCCGCGCGTCAGTAGCGGTCGCTGCGGTACCGGTAGTCGCGCTCGTATCGGTCGTAACCGTGCCAGTAGCTTCGGCGCGAGTACCCGTCATCGTAGCGGCGGTGGCCGCCGTAATAGGCGTCATACGGCAACACGACGCAGCCGCTCAGCGTGACCGCCGCCAGCAGTAACAAGACAAGGCGTTTCATCTATCCTCCTCGGCAAGCCCTCCACCGGTTGGACAGCGCCGCCGGAAATTCGATCCGCCCGGCTATGGCCTGCGATGCCGGCTACTACCGCCTAGGCCGATCCCATCGCGTTCCCCGATCCGAGAAAATCGCGCGGATCACGGCCCGCGGCGCGCGTAGGCGCCTGTTGCTCCTCGGATTCGTCGATGCGCTTGACGTCGCCACTCAGCTCGCCGCCTTCGGCAACGATCAGCTTGCCGTAACGGATTTTGCCCGACACGCGGCCGGTCCCATGCACGACCAGCCGCGTACGCGCAGTCAGCTCGCCCGAAAAATCGCCATGGACTTCGGCCACGTCGATCAATGCAGTTCCCTTCAACGTTCCCGGCTTGTCGATTTGCATCGCCTTGCTGTGCACCGTGGCTTCGACGTGGCCCTCGATGACCAGCACGTCGCAATCGGAAATCTCGACGCCCTTGAGCTTGATGTTGACGCCGATGAACAATTTGCTTCCTGCCTCATTGCCGCTGCCCGCCGCGGCGCCCGCGGAGCGCGCAGGCGTTGCCGTCGCGACGGCATCGGTCAAGGTCGGGGTCGCTACAGGCGGCAACTCACGCGCCGCCGTCGGCGTCTGGGTCGGTTGGCGCGGTGCGCCGGCGGTGGTGGAGCGCGCTGGGGTCGTCGGCGGATCGTAGAGCGCGGGCTTCAGCCCGGATTTGCCTGCGTCCTTGAGGTCGGCGGGGTGGTCGCGACGAGTGAAGTTGAGCATTGGTTCTCCTTACGGATGTGTTCAAACACCATGACGTTGTCATTTTTTACCGATTATTCCCTTTTGCGCGCCGGAACGCAACATGCGCTTTCGTATCGCCGACGACCAAGCATTATTGCACCGTGCGCCCGCGCCGGCGACTTCCGGCATCGCGGCTGCCCGCTGAATCGGCATTTCTCTTGCGCCGGCGGTAGCGGCCCATCAGCGGCGGAATCGAGATCCCGTGCGCGACGATCGAGACGACGACTGTAACAAGCGTCAGGCCGACGATCGTCGGCGCGACGCTGTCGGGCAATCCGCGGTTTACCGCATAAAGCAGATAGTAGATCGAACCGATGCCGCGTATGCCGAACCATGCGATCAGCGGTAGCTGTATACCGGAGGACATGGCCGGAGCACCCGCGATCAGTACGCTGAGCGGCCGGATCACCAGCAGCAGCAGCGGGATGAACCACAGTGCGCTCGGCGGTATCGCCGCGTAGGAGAACATTGCGCCGACGACCAGCACCATCGCGATTTCGGCAAAGCGCTCCAGCTGTTCATCGAAGCTCAATACCGCGTGCGCCATGTGCGCCGGGGCTTTGACCGGGTGGGTCGCGTTCGCCGGCGCCGAGGCCTCACCCGCGCCGATTTCGGCCCCCGCGCCAGGGGTCTGCGCGACCGGCAAGCGCTCGAGCGAAGCATGCGATGCCGGCCTCATGCGCGGCAGCGCCAGGCCGGCGGCAAACACGGCGAGGAACCCGGAGGCATGCGCCAGCAAGGCGATGCCGTAGACCAAGGCAATGAGGCCGAGCGCAAGAAATTCGTTCAGGCCGATCGCCAGCTGGTGGCGCGTGCGCAAATGGAGGATCAGCTTGCCGACGGAGGCGGCGAGGACCCACCCGATCGCCAGCCCGCCGGCAACGCTCCACAGCACATCGATCAGCAGCCACTGGCCTGCCGCGGCGCCGAGCTCGTGCAATCCGAGCAGCCCCATCCCCAGCAACACCAACGGCAGCGCCGTGCCGTCGTTCAGCCCCGCCTCGCCGCTCAGGCTGAAGCGCAGCAGGTCGCGATCGCGCGGATCGTCCAGTTGCACGTCCGACGCAAGGACCGGGTCGGTCGGCGCCAGGATCGCGCCCAGAAGTATCGCGGCCCCAAGAGGCAGTGCCAGCCATGCGACGCCGACCGCAGCGATGAGCCCGACGGTTGCGATCATCGCAACGCTCGCAAGGCTTATCGGCAGTCGCCAGCGCCTGTCTTTGAGCGGAACGCTGATCCGGAGCGCGGTCACAAATACCGAAATCAGGACCGCGCTCTCGGCCAGGCGTTCGAGCAGCGGCGAGTAGGCCTTCGGGTCGGGCAGCAGCATGCCGGCACCGCTCGGACCCAGCGCGAAGCCGGCGCCGAGATAGAGCATTGCAGGACTGAGCGGCATGCGCTCCACCCAGGTGCCGATGAACGCCATCGCGATCAGCAGCACGCCGGCGACCAGCGCCCAGAGCCCAAAACTCGTTGTCATCATGCCACCAAAACGTAATTTTTGCTGGAGGCGGCGCGCCGCCCGATTAATAGCGCACGATCGCGCGGATCGACTTGCCTGCGTGCATCAGGTCGAACCCCTCGTTGATGCGCTCGAGCGGAAGCACATGGGTGATCAGATCGTCGATGTTTATCCGGCCGTCCATGTACCAGTCGACAATCCGGGGGACGTCGGTTCGACCGCGCGCGCCGCCGAACGCGGTGCCTTTCCAGGTTCTACCGGTGATCAGTTGAAAGGGGCGCGTCCGGATCTCCTGGCCTGCGCCGGCGACGCCGATGACGACCGAGACGCCCCAGCCGCGATGGCAGCATTCCAGCGCCTGACGCATGACGTCGACGTTGCCGATGCATTCGAACGTGTAGTCGGCGCCGCCTCCGGTCAGGTCGACCAGATACGGCACCAGCTCGGCGCCCGGTCCCCGGGGATCGACGAAGTGCGTCAGTCCGAGCTTGCGCGCAAGCGTTTCGCGGCCGGGATTCAAATCGACGCCGACGATCATGTTGGCGCCCGCGATGCGCGCGCCCTGCACGACGTTGAGCCCGATTCCGCCCAGGCCGAAGACGACGACGTTGGCGCCCGGTTCGACTTTCGCCGTGTTGATAACGGCGCCGATGCCAGTCGTCACGCCGCAACCGATGTAGCAGACCTTCTCGAACGGTGCATCCTCGCGGATCTTTGCCACCGCGATCTCGGGCAGCACGGTGAAGTTGGCGAAGGTCGAGCATCCCATGTAGTGGTGCAGCGGCTCGCCGCCAAGCGAAAAGCGGCTCGTGCCGTCGGGCATCAAGCCCTTGCCTTGCGTGGCGCGAATCGCCGTGCAGAGGTTGCTCTTGCGCGACAGGCAAGCCTTGCACTGGCGGCATTCCGGCATGTAGAGCGGTATGACGTGATCGCCGCGCCGGACCGTCGTCACGCCCGGGCCAAGGTCGACGACCACGCCGGCCCCTTCATGGCCGAGGATCGCCGGAAACAGGCCTTCGGGATCGGCGCCGGAGCGGGTGAATTCGTCGGTGTGGCAGATCCCGGTAGCCTTGAGCTCGATCAGCACCTCGCCCGCGCGCGGACCGTCGAGGCGCACGGTCTCGATCGACAGCGGTGCGCCGGCGCGATGCGCGACTGCAGCACGAACGTCCATGTTTTTCCTCCGCGAGTCTCGGCCATTGTTGCCAAGACGGCGGGGCTTGTAAACAGCGGGCGACGGCCGGGTATTCCAGCATTCGGCGCGCCTTGCATCGCCGGCTACGGAGCTCCCTGCGTTGCCGCGTCAGACTGCCAATGCGCCGCAATGCAGTGTATTGTAGTCATGCCGCCGCAGCTTCGCCTGTCGCGGCAAGGGTCTGACGATTCATTTCGACGGAGGAGTGCAATGAGCGCGAAGTTGGGGAAACGTAGATTGATCGCCGTAATGGCCATAATGGCGGCAGCGACGGTGCTGAGTGCCTGCTCGTCGATGGGGCCGATGGGCGGCATGTCGAACACGCAGACGCTCACGCTGTCGGGAGC
>JBDTXW010000157.1:0-6667 GCA_040005975.1 Betaproteobacteria bacterium
CGCCAGTAGTGATCGAGCAGCAGCGCCGAGAAGAGCGCGGCCAGATAGACGATCGAATAATGAAACGTCCTCCGGGCGAGCGAGTCGCTGTAATGACGCAGCAGCGCCACCGCATAGCCGGCGAACACCGCGCCCAGAACGACGGCAGCCGCCAGATAAAGATATCCGCTCATCCGGATCGCGAACGGCAGCAAGGTCACCGCGACCAGCGCCGCCGTATAGAGGACGATGTGCAGCCTCGTGTATGCGGATCCATGCGTGACCGGCAGCATCGGCAGCCCCGCCTTGGCGTACTCCTTGGTCCGGTACAGCGCGAGCGACCAGAAATGCGGCGGCGTCCAGATGAAAATAATCAGAAAAAGAAGCAGCGCCTCGGGTGCGACGTCGTTGGCAACCGCCGCCCAGCCGAGTACCGGCGGCATCGCACCCGATGCGCCGCCGATGACGATGTTCTGCGGTGTCGCGGGCTTCAGCAGCACCGTGTACACGACCGCGTAGCCGACGAACGTCGCCAACGTCAGCCACATCGTCAACGGATTGACCATCAAGTGCAGTATCGCCAGGCCAGCGGCGCCGATGATGCTGGCGAACACGAGCGTCTGGATCGAGGTCAAGTCGCCGCGCGGCAGCGGTCGCGCGCGGGTGCGCGCCATCACGGCATCGATCTTCTGCTCGATCAGGCAATTGATCGCCGCCGCCGCCCCGGCGACGAGAGCGATTCCCAGCGTGCCGAAGACCACCGCGTTGAGCGGCGGCAGCGTGGGCGCGGCGAGGAACATGCCGATCACCGCCGTGAACACGATCAGCGAGACGACGCGCGGCTTGGTCAGCGCCAGGAACTGGCGCAGGCGATCGGATCGAAGCGTGGCGGTGGTCATCGGAGCGGCAGGCAATGAGCTATAGGCGGATGAATTTTACCATTGTCACTCAACCGATCTGCGACGCATTCAGGACGCGCTGCAGATCGTTGGCGAGCCCTCGGATGTCGGGATCGGCGTCATAGCGCAGCACCAGGTTGCCGCGCGGGTCCAGCAGCAGGATCGCGGCAACGGCGCCGCTTCCGAGCGGCAGTCGCCCGAGCTCATGCTCGTCGACCTTTGCGACGATGAGACCCGGATGCGCTGCAGCGAGTTCCGGTGTGAGCCTCGGCGCTGCCGGCGGCTGCAACAGCAGGCGGACCACGCGATCCTGTTCCCGCCCCTGGATCGTCCGCGCCTGACGCGTGGCGTAAAGCGCGCGGGCGCAGGCGTCGGCGCAGCCGGCCCGATTCGCGATCAGCAGTACCCATTTGCCGCGCAGCTCGGTCAGCGAAAAAGCTTTTCCGTCGGTGTCTGCGCCGACAACGATCGGTGCCAGCGCGGTGGCGAGAAGCTCGCCGTAGTTGACGCGCTTTCCCGGGGTCAACGCGTAGTACGCTGCGTACGAGGCGACAATCGGCGCCAGGCCGACCGCCGCGATGAGCAGCAGCGTGCGGCGTCCGCGCGGCTTAATCGGCAGCCGGGCCATGACCCTTTTCCGCCCGCCAGTTGAGCCCGAGCCAGAGCGCGACGCCCAAGGCGGCCAGCGAATACCATTGCAGCATGTAGCTCTTGTGCTGTTCGATGCCGAAGTCGGGCGCCGGCCAGTTGCGGACCAGCCCGTCGCCGGTATCGGCCGTCTGCTCGACGATGAATGGCAGCAGCGGCAGTCCGCTGCTCGCTGCGATTCGGGCGATGTCGAGGTTCTCGCGTATCGGGCCCGCGCTCGAATCGGCGCCAAGCTCGAGATAGCGCGCCGGCGGCAGGTTGATCCGGCCGTCGACGACGGTCTCTGCCGCGGGCGGTGGCACTTGCGGCAGCGTGGCGCGGGTCGGTCCTTGCGCGACCCAACCGCGATCGACCAGCACGTAGCTCGCGCCCGCGCCGAGCTTCAGCGGTGCGACCACTTCGAAGCCAACGCGCCCGGCATGCACCCTGTTGTCGATCAGCATTTGATGTGCTGCGTCGTACACCCCCTGCGCGCGCACGGCGCGATAGCGAAGCCTTGCCGGATCCGCC
Source organism: Betaproteobacteria bacterium (assembly GCA_040005975.1). Taxonomy (GTDB): domain Bacteria; phylum Pseudomonadota; class Gammaproteobacteria; order Burkholderiales; family Casimicrobiaceae; genus PALSA-1003. Next base: position 2,037 of record JBDTXW010000157.1, read on the forward strand.
CCACCGTCCGCGACCGCGTCGAGCGCAAGCGGTGCTGCGTGCAACGCGGCTTCGTACTGGTCGCGCAGAAACTGCTTTTCATCCACCCGATGGCGCTGCCAGTTGCCCAGTGCAACCGTCACGGCGACCAGCGTAAGCAGACCCAGCGTCGGCCAGAGCGTCGGACGAAAGCGGCGACGGAAAAATCCTGCGCGCAGCGAAATTGGCATCGGGCCGGGCGTTGCACTAGACTGAACTGGACTGGACCCGCTCTTCACACCTGTTCAACGACCACGAGAGTGCCTTGATCCGGGTCATCGTCATCGTCGTCCTCCTGCTCATCGTCGGCTTTCTCGGCAGAGCGCTCTATTACCTCTACCACGATCGCGGCCAGGGTACGCGCATGGTCAAGGCGCTGGCGATCCGGGTCGGGCTTTCGGCATGCCTGCTGATCTTTCTGGTCGTCAGCTACAAGCTCGGCTGGATCGGCGAATCCGGCCTGCGCTAACGCCGCGGCGGGCGTCGCAGGCCATCGCGCAGACGTCACATCCAGTAGACGAGGATGAACAGCAGCAGCCACACGACATCGACGAAGTGCCAGTACCAGGCCGCCGCCTCGAAGGCAAAATGATGCGATGCGTCGAAGTGGCCGCGCAGAATACGGGCGAGCATGACCGACAGCATCAGTGCCCCGATCGTCACATGAAACCCGTGGAATCCGGTCAGCATGAAGAACGTCGATCCGTACACTCCCGTCGACAGCTTGAGGTTGAGCGCGCTGTACGCGTTCGTGTATTCGTAGGCCTGCAGGAAGAGGAACGTGAAGCCGAGCACGATGGTCGCCAGCAACCAGGCCTTGAGCGCCCCGCGATGACCGGCTTTTAGCGCGTGATGCGCGACGGTCAGCGTCCCGCCCGACGTAACCAGTATGATCGTGTTCAACAGCGGGATGCCGATCGCCTCCATCGGCGTGAACACGTCCTTCAGATACGGGCCATTGGTCGGCCACGCCGGAGTGAAATTCGGCCATAGCAGCTTCTGGTCGAGCCCGCCCAGGTCCGGCACCGACATGTTGCGCACATAGAACAGCGCGCCGAAAAACGCGGCGAAGAACATCACTTCGGAAAAGATGAACCAGCTCATGCCCCAGCGAAACGACAGGTCGACTTTGGCGTTGTACATCCGGTGCTCCGACTCGTCGATGACGCGGCCGAACCAGCCGAACATCATCGTCAGCAGCACGCAAAAGCCGGCAAGCACGAGCCACGGCCCGGCGGCGTAGGCGTTGAACCAGCAGGCGGCGCCGAATCCCATCAGCAGCAATGCGAACGAGCCGGTGATCGGCCAGTACGACGGTTTGGGCACGAAATAGTACGGCGCAGCGCCGGTTGGATTTGTGCTCATGTCTTGTCCTCGATTTTTCCTTGGATGAGGTCCGCCACGGCTGGCGGCGGGCTACGAATTGTTGCCCTCGACCTCGAAGAACGTGTACGAAAGCGTGATCGTACCGACGTCGCGCGGCAGCGCCGGGTCGACGACGAACACCACCGGCATCTGCCGCTTTTCGTGCGGCGCGAATGCCTGTCGCGCAAAGCAGAAGCAGTCGAGCTTCTTGAAATATGCGGCGGCGACCTGCGGCCCGTAGCTCGGCACTGCTTGGCCCGTCAGCGGGCGATCGGTGGCGTTCTCGACCTCGTAGACGACTTGCGTCACCGCACCCGGATGGACATCGACGACCGGCGTCAGCGGCCGGAAGGTCCACGGCAGCTTGCGCACATTGGCGTCGAATTCCAGCCGGACGGTGCGCGAGGTGTCTACTTGCGTATTGCTGACGCGGTCGGCGCTCCCGATGTCACGCAGGCCGGTCACCTTGCAGATCTGGTCGTAGAAAGGGACGAGCGCGAAGCCGAAGCCGAACATCATGACGACGACCACACAGAGCCTCGCCACCATGCGCAGATTCCTCGCTCGCTGCGACGCCATTTCGCTGTCCGGATGCATCGGCTCGCTCGCCTCGTCGCTATTTGACGGCCGGCGGCGTTTCGAACGTGTGATACGGTGCCGGCGAAGGTAGCGTCCACTCGAGCGTGTCCGCGCCTTCCCATGGCCGCGCCGGCGCCTGGGGCCCGCTGTGGATCGCCTTGAGGACCGCAACCAGCAGCAGCAATTGCGAGAGCCCGAACCCGAAGGCGCCGATCGATGCAACTGCGTTCCAGTCGGTGAACTGGGTCGCGTAATCCGGGACGCGGCGCGGCATGCCGGCCAGGCCCAGGAAATGCATCGGAAAGAACGTGATGTTGAAGAAAATGAACGACAGCCAGAAATGCCATTTGCCCAGCGTCTCGTCGTACATGCGTCCGCACCATTTCGGCAGCCAGTAGTAGATACCCGCAAAGAACGCGAACAGCGAGCCGGCAACCAGGACGTAATGGAAGTGGGCAACGACGTAATAGGTGTCGTGCAGGCTGATGTCGACCGGAACGATAGACAGCACGAGCCCGGTGAAGCCGCCCATCGTGAACAGGAAGATGAAGCCGATCGAGAACAGCATCGGTGTCTCGAACGTCATCGAGCCCTTCCACATCGTCGCCAGCCAGTTGAAGACCTTGACCCCGGTCGGCACGGCGATGAGCATCGTCGCGTACATGAAGAACAGCTGCCCTGCCGCCGGCATGCCGACGGTGAACATGTGGTGCGCCCAGACGAGGAACGACAGGATCGCGATCGATGCGGTGGCGTACACCATCGAGGCGTAGCCGAAGAGGGGCTTGCGCGAAAACGCCGGAATGACGGTCGACACGATGCCGAATGACGGCAGGATCATGATGTAAACCTCGGGATGCCCGAAGAACCAGAACACGTGCTGGAACAGCACCGGGTCGCCGCCGCCGGCCGCGTTGAAGAAGCTGGTGCCGAAATGCCGGTCGGTCAGCAGCATCGTCACCGCGCCGGCCAGCACCGGCATCACCGCGATCAGCAGATAGGCCGTGATCAGCCAGGTCCAGACGAACAGCGGCATCTTCATCAGCGTCATGCCCGGCGCGCGCATGTTCAGGATCGTCGTGATGATGTTGATCGATCCCATGATCGACGACGCACCCATGATGTGGACGGCGAAGATCGTCATGTCCATGCCCATGCCGGTCTGCACCGACAGCGGCGGATACAGCGTCCACCCGGCGCTGGGCGCGCCGCCGGGGGACAGGAACGAACCGAGCAACAGCACGCCGGCAAAAGGCAGCAGCCAGAAGCTCCAGTTGTTCAGGCGCCCGAATGCCATGTCAGGCGCGCCGATCATCATCGGTACCTGCCAGTTCGCGAAGCCGACCGCTGCCGGCATGATCGCGCCGAAGATCATGATCAGGCCGTGCACGGTGTTGAGCTGGTTGAAGAACTCCGGCTCGACCAGCTGCAGTCCGGGCTCGAACAATTCGGCCCGGATCGCCAGCGCCATGATGCCCCCGGCGATAAACATGATGAACGAGAACCACAGGTACAAGGTGCCGATATCCTTGTGATTGGTCGTCGTGATCCAGCGCATGATCCCGCCGGGATGATGTTCGTGTGCGTGCTCGTGACCTGCGGCGTGATCGTGCGGAATGCTGCTCATCGCGCGCTCCTGGATCGATCTCGAGGTGCTTCGGTATGCGGGCTCGATCGGCGCGTCATTTCGCTGCCACCTTGGCGCTGGCGACTTCGGACGGCTGGATCGCGTCGCCGGTGTGGTTGCTCCAGCTGTTGCGCTCGTAGGTCACGACCGCGGCGATGTCGACGTCGGATAGTGTTCCCTTCCACGCCACCATTGCCGTCGGCTTGCCGTCCCGGGTGACGCCGTTGAGCACCGTCGAGATATGCGCGAGCTTCGGGCCAGTCGCGACTTTCGAGCTGTCGAGCGGCGGAAACGCCGGCGGCAGGCCCTTGCCATTCGCCTGATGGCAGGCGGCACAGTTGGCCGCGTAGACTTTTTCGCCGCGCGCCGTAAGATCCTTGATGTCCCACGTCTTGTCGACTTCACCGCCGGCGACGGCGACCTTTTTCTTCTGGTCGGCCACCCAGGCGGCGTACTCCGGCTCGGACTTGACCTCGACGACGATCGGCATGTAGCCATGCTCCTTGCCGCAGATCTTCGCGCACTGCCCGCGATAGGTTCCGGTCTTCTCGAACTTCATCCAGTCGTCGCGCACGAAACCGGGTATCGCGTCCTGCTGCACGCCGGCCGACGGCAGGTACCACGCATGGATCACATCGCTTGACGTGATCAGCAGCCGGATCTTCTTGTTGACCGGCACGACCAACGGGCGATCGACTTCGAGCAGGTAATGCTCGTTCTTTTTCTCGCGGTTCTCGATCTGCGCGTAAGGCGTCGAGAGCTCGCTGAAATAGCCGAAGCCATCGTTCAGGTAATCGTAGTTCCATTTCCATTGCGAGCCGGTGATCTTGACCGTCAGATCGGCGGCGGATGTGTCTTTCATCGCCAGCACGGTCCTCGTGGCCGGCCACGCCATCAGCACCAGAATAATGAACGGGATGACGGTCCAGATTATCTCGACCGTCGTATTCTCGTGGAACTGCGCCGCGACGTGACCTTTGGACTTCCGGTGGGCGTAGATCGAGTAGAACATCGTCGCGAACACGACGATGAAAATGACGAC
>JBDTXW010000158.1:0-6626 GCA_040005975.1 Betaproteobacteria bacterium
ATGCCAGCTCCAAGGTCGCCGGCATGCGCTCGAGGATGAGCCCGAGCGCGGGCGTACTGTGCACGAACGAGCGGCCGAGATCACCGTGCAGCGCGCCGAGCAGGAATTTTGCGTATTGTGTCCACAGCGGCCGATCGAGGCCGAGCGCGGCGATCGCCTGCTCGCGCTCGATCTGGTCGGCCAGCGGATTGATCAGGATGTCGATCGGATTGCCGATCGCATAGACACCGACGAAAACCAGTATCGACATCACGAACATCACCAGCAGGGCCTGCAGACTGCGGCGTATGACGTAGACGAGCATGGGCAAATGCCGGAGGCGGCGGCGCGGGGCCTATAGATTACCTGAACGGATGCGTGTGACTGTTATTTCCTACAGTTGACTGCGCGCACGATAGAACTAGAGTGGTGCCATGCTGCAGATGCTCCGCAGCTTGATCTTCACGTCCTGGGGAGAGCGATGAAGATACTCGTGATCGACGATCATCCGCTGATACAGGAAGCGCTCAGGCACGTGTTGAGCGAGCTCGACGCTGAGCTCGATCTGGCTCAGGCCGAGGACGCGTCGGATGCGCATGCTGCGCTCGCCGCCGCGCCGGACACCGAACTGATCGTGCTCGACCTGACGCTGCCGCGCAGCGACGGCTTCGACCTGCTCGCCGAATTGCGCCGCGACTGGCCGGGCATTCCGCTGCTGGTGCTCTCGGCGACGCACGATCGCGCGACGGTCGAGCGCGCACTCGACCTCGGTGCGATGGGCTTCATTCCGAAGACCGCCAATACGCGTGTGCTGATCGACGCACTGCGGCTGGTGCTGTCCGGCGGCGTTTACGTGCCGGCCGATTGCCCGGGAACCGGCAACGTTCGTCCGCGTGCGACGGCGAGGGCCGAAGACCTGGGATTGACCGTGCGCCAGTCCGACGTCCTGCGCCTGCTCGTCCAAGGCAAGCCGAACAAGCTGATATGCCGCGATCTGCGGTTGTCCGAAGGCACGGTGAAAGTGCACGTCAGTGCCATCCTGCGTGCCCTCAACGTCCACACCCGAACGCAGGTCGTGATCGAGCTCGCGCGGCGCGGCGTCCGACTCGATACGCACGCCGCGCGGCCGCGCTGAAGCGGACACGAGGTCGTGGCGTCGCTAACCGCGCTGGCGCCGGCGCTGCTGCGGCGCGCCCGCGCCGACCAGGTCGCGACACTCTTCACGCAATGGCCGCGCACGACCGCCGCAATGGCGCTCGGCAGCGCGATCCTGAGCACGGTCATGTGGGGAACCGTACCCGCGGCGGTGTTCGCGGCGTGGTTCGCGGCGATTCTGGCCAATCAGGCCTGGCGATTTCAGCTGGTGCGCCGCTATCGCGCTGCGGCGCCGGGCGAAGCCTCGTCCGGCCGCTGGGGCCGCGCGTCGGCGCTGGGTTCGACCTTCGCCGGCGCGCTATGGGGGTGCGCCGGCGTCATGCTGTTCGTGCCCGGTGATCCCGGCCATCAGGCGCTGCTGATCGTCTGCCTTTTCGGCGTGATCCTCGGCGGTCTCAATCTGACGTCGGTCTACAAGCCGGCGTTCTATGGCTTCGTGCTGCCCGCGCTCCTGCCGCTGATCCTGCGCGTCGCGGCCGAGGGCGATCGACTGCATTTCTACATTGCTGCGGTCATGCTGGTCGTGCTCGCGTTTATTCTGGGTTTCGGCCACAACCTCAACAATCTGATGACGCAATCGTTGGCCATCCGCTACGAGAACGTCGACCTGATCGGCGAGCTTACCGCGCAGACTGCCGCGGCCGACCGTGCGCGCGCTACGGCCGAAGCGGCCAACCGCGACAAGACGCAGTTCCTGGCCGCAGCAAGCCACGACCTGCGCCAGCCCTTGCACGCGATGGGCTTGTTCGGCGCTGCGCTTGCGGCTCGGGTCGAGGAGCCGACAACACGCGAGATTGTCGCTTGCATCAACGCGTCGGTCGAAGCGCTGGAACGGCAGTTCACCGCGCTGATGGATATCTCCAAGCTCGACGCCGGCGCGGTCACACCGGGGCCGGCAAGATTTCCGCTGGCGGCGCTGTTCGCGCGGCTCGAGCGCGAATTCACCCCGCTGGCCGCGGCGCGCCACCTTCGCCTCGCGATCGTGCCCACCGGCGTCTGGGTCGACAGCGATCCGGTGCTGCTCGAGCGCGTGCTCGCCAACTTCGTCTCCAACGCGGTAAGGCACACGGAGCGCGGCGGTGCGGTTCTCGGCGTGCGGCGGCGTGGCACGCAAGTTGCCATCGAGGTACGCGATACCGGCGCCGGTATTCCCGCCGCCGAGCGCGAGCGAATATTCGAGGCCTTCTACCAGATTCGTCCGGCGTCGCGCGGTGCCGGTCAGGGCATGGGACTCGGACTTGCGATCGTCCGCCGCCTCGCGGCGCTGCTTGACCATCCGATCGAGTTCGATTCGACGCCCGCGCGCGGGTCACGCTTCGCCGTCGTGGTGCCGCGCGCCGCCGGGCGAGCCGCATGCTCGTCGCAGCGGGTCAACGAAGGGCGCGGCGACTCGCTAGCCGGTGCGCTGATCGCCGTGGTCGACGACGAAAGCGCAATCGTCGATGCGATGCGCTTCTGGTTCGCGCAATGGGGCGCGCAGGTCTGCGGCGGTGGATCCGGCCGCGAAGTGCTCGCCGCGCTGGGTGAGCTCGGTCGCTATCCGCACCTGATCGTAGCCGACTATCGGCTCGCCGGCGGCGCGCTGGGTACCGACGCGGTGGCGCTGCTGCGGTCCGAACTGGGACAGCCGATACCCGCGATGCTGATCAGCGGCGATGCCTCGTCGGAGGCATTCGCCGCGATGCGCTCGACCGCGCCCGACGTGTTGCTAAAGCCGGTGCTCCCTGGCGAGCTCCGCATGCTCGCGGAGCGATTGCTGGCCGCATCGCACCCGGGCAATGGCGACGGCGCGGCCGCGACCATTGGCATCGCTTGAACAGGCCGCCCGCGCCGAAACCGCCCAAAAAAAAGCGCCCCACAAAGGAGGCGCGTGAGGACAGACCGGGTTCGTAGACCCTATCGGATCCTGGGGGAGGAGTGGACCCGGCCTGCGGAGAGACGTGGTGTGGCGCTCGCATAGTCGCCACTATCATTATGACGATAGCATTGTGGCCCGACGGCATAAGAACGCAAGGCCGTCCGTCGCCGCAGGTCGCCGCGTATCGGCGCGCCGCATAGACGGGAGCGACGCTCAATGCCCGCGCGCGGCACGCATTTGCGCGTGCATCGCCTCGGCGCTCGCGATCCGCGCGGTGATCGCATCACGGACCGTCAGCTTCTGGTCGGCTGACAGCGTATCGTAAAGCGCGAGCCATGCCGCGCGGGCCTGCTTGCGCGGGCCGCTGCTCTGCTGCTGCACCTGGTCGGATAGAGCCGCCAGCGATGCCAGATCGGGCGCGGGCTTGGCGAGTTCGGCCTGGGTCACGGACTTCAGTTGCGCAAAGCCACTGCGCATCGCATCGCGCGCCGTCTTGCTCTGCGCGAGCGCGTTATCGAACTGCAATTGCTGCGACGTATTCAGTTTGAGCTGCGCCTGCAGCTCGGCGATTACGGCGAGCGGATCGTTGTCGTGGCCGTGGCTCGTGCCGGCCGCCCAGGAAAGAACTGCAACACCGCAGAGCGCGAGCGCCGCGAGCAGCAGGTTCAGAGTGCGCTTCATCGTCGGGACCTTTCGTCGGGAATCGGTTGTCATCGGTGCCACCGCAATCCGGTGGCGGACGATGCCGAATCTAGGCGCCATCTGTAAGCCAAGCATTGCGCAAGCGGCGCGATTTGTAACTGTTCGTTCCGGCCTTCGCGCCGTGCCAGGTCAAGCGACCCGCTTCGCTGCGTTATAGTAACCAATCGTTGCCCGCCGGACCGGGCGTTACAATTCGTGACAAGTCGTGGCAGCAGCAAATACGCGCGCCCGCGATAATCGAACGATGAAACAGCTTACGCCAAAAATCCTGGTCGTCGACGACGATTCCCGGCTGCGCGAATTGCTGGTCCGCTACCTGACCGAGCAAGGGTTTCACGTGCAGGCGCTTCCCGACGCCCGGGAGCTCGACAAGAAGCTACAGCGCGATCCGCCGCATTTGCTGGTGCTTGACCTGATGCTTCCCGGCGAGGATGGTCTCGCGGTCTGCCGCAGGCTGCGTGGCTCGGGCGAAACGGTGCCGATTATCATGCTGACCGCCAAAGGCGAGGATATCGATCGCATTGTCGGCCTTGAAATGGGCGCCGATGATTACCTGGCCAAACCGTTCAATCCGCGCGAGCTGGTGGCGCGCATCCATGCGGTGCTGCGCCGCCAGATCGAGCGCCTGGCCCCCGGCGCGCCCATCGGCGAGGGCCGGATCAGCTTCGGACCCTATGTCCTCGACCTGAGCACCCGCATCCTCACGCGAGGCGATGAAGCCATCGCATTGACGACCGGTGAGTTCGGCTTGCTGCGGGTGCTCGCCAGCCACCCGCGCCAGCCGCTGGCGCGCGAAAAGCTGATGCTGCTCGCGCGCGGCCGCGATCATGACGTTTTCGATCGGGCGATCGACGTGCAGGTCTCGCGGCTGCGCAAGCTGATCGAGCCCGATCCCGCGGCGCCGCGTTACCTGCAGACCGTCTGGGGCTTCGGCTATGTTTTCGTTCCCGACGAGGTTGCCAGCGACACGCCGGCCAGCACCGGCGCCGGGCAGTGACGCTCTGGCCGCGTTCTCTGTTCGGGCGGCTGGCTCTGCTGCTGCTGATGGTCGTCGTCGTGAGCCAGGCAACGGCAATACTGCTGTACCGGCAGGACCGGGCGCGGCTGGTCGCGCGCCAATTCAGCGACACCAAAGTTCTGCAGCTGCAGGCGCTGCGCGCGGCGCTGGCAGCGACCGATCTGCATGAGCGCAGCCAGACGCTGACCCGTCTCGGCGAAGAATACGGGGCGCGCATTGTCAGCGACGACGCGCGCGGCTTCATCGGCGCCGAGCCGCAGAATCCGCAGCTGGTCGAGCTCGGTGAGCGGCTACGAACCGGGCTGGGGCCGGAGACCGAATTGCGGCTGCAGCCGCGCCAGCAGCTGCTGTGGATCAAGCTGCAGGCCGGCGATCACGCTTATTGGGCGGGATTCCACTGGCCGCGCCCCTCCGACGCGGTCCAATCGCGCGCACTCGAATGGAGCCTGATCGCGCTAGTCGTACTGCTCGCGAGCGCCTACGCTTTTGCCCGCTACCTCGCCCGGCCGCTGCGGCAGTTGAGCGAAGCCGTGGCCAACGTCGGCGCCGGCAAGACGCAACCGCCGCTGCCGGAAAAAGGCCCTTCCGAAATCGTCGCCCTCAACCGCGGCTTCAACCAGATGCTGTCCAACCTGCGGCAAACCGAGCAGGACCGGGCGCTACTGCTGGCGGGCGTGTCGCACGACTTGCGCACGCCTCTGGCGCGGCTGCGCCTCGGCGTCGAAGTCGGCACCCACGACGAGACGATGCGTGAAGGCATGGCTGCCGACATCGAGGAAATGGACAAGATCATCGGACAGTTCCTCGATTTCGGCCGCGACGATCGCGACGTCGCGCTGGAGATGCGTTCGCTCAGCGAGGTCGTCGCGCCTCTGCTCGAACGCTACCACCGCGCCGGCAGCGAGGTTCGCTACAGCGCCGGTGAGATTCCACCGTTGCCGATGCGAGCCACCGCGATGTCGCGGCTGTTGTCCAATCTTATCGACAATGCGCTGCACTACGGCGGCGCCCCGGTCGACCTTTCGGCGCGCAGCGAAGGGAGATCGGTGGTGATCGAGGTCGGCGACCGCGGCCCCGGCATCCCGCCCGATCAGGTCGATCGCTTGAAACGGCCGTTCACCCGCGGCGACCCGGCGCGAAGCGGCGCCGGCGGCGCCGGCCTGGGGCTTGCGATCGTCGAGCGCATCGCGCGGCTGCATGGCGCCCGCTTCGACGTGCTCGCCCGTGAAGGCGGCGGCACGCTGGCGCGCGTGACGATGCCGGCCGGCGCCGGGTCTTAGCCGCCGGTAGTCAGAACGAGTGAGACCATGGCGGCGATGCCTTCGCCGCGACCGGTGAATCCGAGGCCCTCGCTGGTCTTGGCCTTGATGTTGATCGAACCCGCGGCTGCGCCGAGATCGGCCGCGATGTTCTCGGCCATGGCCGCCAAGTGCGGCGCGAGCTTCGGCGCCTGGGCGATGATCGTCGCGTCGATATTTCCGAGCTCGAATCCATCGTCCTTCGCGAGCCGCCAGACGCGGCGCAGCAGCACGCGGCTGTCGACGTCCTTGTACGCCGCGTCGGTGTCGGGAAAATGCCTGCCGATGTCACCTTGCCCGCAGGCGCCGAGAATCGCATCGCAAAGCGCGTGCAGCAGCACGTCGGCATCGGAATGGCCGGCCAGGCCGCGGTCGAACGGTATCGTCACGCCGCCCAGGATGAGCGGTCGTCCCGCCACCAGCGCGTGGACGTCGAAGCCGGTGCCGACGCGCATCGCGCCGATGATCAGTCAGTCCTTGCGCGGCCGGCCAATATCGCCTCGGCCAGCGCAACGTCTTCGGGATAGGTCACCTTGATGTTGGCGGCGCTCCCCTGGACCAGGCGCGGCTTGACGCCAAGCGCCTCGACCGCCTGCGCCTCGTCGAGGAGCTGGGC
>JBDTXW010000159.1:0-6613 GCA_040005975.1 Betaproteobacteria bacterium
ACATCGTCGTCGTCAACGCCGGGCTCAAGTCCGAAAGCTTCATCCCGATCGAGGAGTTCAAGAACGACAAGGGTGAAGTCGAGGTCAAGGCCGGCGATTTCGTCACCGTCGCGATCGAAAGCCTTGAAGACGGCTACGGTGAGACGCGGCTGTCGCGCGACAAGGCCAAGCGTCTGAAGGCCTGGCACGATCTCGAAGCCGCGATGGAACAGGGGACGATCGTCTCCGGCGTCGTCAGCGGCAAAGTGAAGGGCGGCCTGACGGTGATGGTCAACGGGATACGCGCGTTCCTACCGGGATCGCTGGTCGACATCCGGCCAGTCAAGGACACCTCGCCATTCGAGTTCAAGACGCTCGAATTCAAGGTCATCAAGCTCGACCGCAAGCGCAACAACGTCGTGGTTTCGCGCCGCGCGGTGCTCGAGGCGAGCCTCGGCGCCGAACGCGAAGAGTTGCTCAAGACGCTGCAGGAAGGCGCGATCGTCAAGGGCATCGTCAAGAACATCACCGATTACGGTGCGTTCGTCGACCTGGGTGGCATCGACGGCCTGCTGCACATCACCGACCTCGCCTGGCGGCGTGTCAAGCATCCATCGGAAGTCCTGGCCGTCGGCGACGAGGTCACCGCCAAGGTGCTCAAGTTCGACCAGGAGAAGAATCGCGTATCGCTCGGCATGAAGCAGCTCGGCGAGGATCCGTGGGTCGGCCTGTCGCGGCGGTATCCGCCCGGCACGCGCCTGTTCGGCAAGGTTACCAACCTGACCGACTACGGCGCGTTCGTCGAGATCGAACAGGGCATCGAAGGCCTGGTCCACGTCTCGGAGATGGACTGGACGAACAAGAACATCCATCCGACCAAGGTCGTGCAGCTCGGCGACGAAGTCGAAGTGATGATCCTGGAAATCGACGAGGAGCGCCGCCGCATTTCGCTCGGCATGAAGCAGTGCATGCCGAACCCGTGGGAGGAATTCTCGATCAACCACAAGAAGGGCGATCGGGTCAAAGGATTGATCAAGTCGATCACCGACTTCGGCGTGTTCATCGGGCTGCCTGGCGGCATTGACGGCCTCGTGCACCTTTCCGATCTGTCGTGGTCGGCGACCGGCGAAGCCGCCGTGCGCGATTACAAGAAGGGCCAGGAAGTCGAGGCCGTGGTGCTCGCGATCGACGTCGAGCGAGAGCGCATCTCGCTCGGCATCAAGCAGCTCGACGGCGATCCGTTCTCCAACTATGTCGCCGCCCACGACAAGGGCAGCCTTGTCAGCGGGACGGTGAAATCGCTCGACGGCAAGGGGGCAGTCATCGTGCTCGACGGCGACGTCGAGGGCTATCTGCGCGCCTCGGAGGTCGCCCGCGATCGCGTCGAGGATATTCGCTCACACCTGAAGGAAGGCGACTCGGTCAACGCGATGATCATCAACGTCGATCGCAAGAATCGCTCGATCAACCTGTCGATCAAGGCCAAGGATAGCGCCGACGAGTCGGAGGCGCTGCAGCGAATGACGGCGGAGAATTCCGGCACCAGCGCCGGCACGACCAACCTGGGGGCGCTGCTCAAGGCCAAGCTCGACAACAAAAACCAAGCGTAGGCGGCTTACGTGATGACCAAATCGGAGCTGATCGACCGCTTGGCGGCGCAGTTCCCGCAATTGGTGGCGAAGGATGCCGAGCTCGCGGTGAAGATGATCCTCGACGCGATGGCCGAAAGCCTGGCCAAGGGTGAGCGCATCGAAATCCGCGGGTTCGGCAGCTTCGGCCTCAACTATCGGCCGCCCCGCACCGGCAGGAACCCCAAGTCCGGCGAGCGCGTCCAGGTGCCGGAGAAGCACGTTCCACATTTCAAGGCCGGCAAGGAATTGCGCGAGCGTGTCGACTTCAAGGAAATGAAAAAGGGTTGATGATTACCCGGTCGGCAAAATTTTCATTGGATCCGCAGCATGAGATTCGTCCGCTGGCTAGTCGGGCTCGTCGTCTTTGCAGGCCTGCTGCTGCTTGCGCTGCAGAACGCGGAACCGGTCACGCTGCATGTCTATGACGGCGTCGGTTGGCAGACGCCGCTGATCTTCCTGCTTCTGATCGTGTTTGCCGCCGGGGTCGCCGCGGGCCTGCTGGCCGGTTCGATTCGCTCCGTCCGCCTGAAGCGGCAACTGAGCCGCCTGCGCAATCAGCAGCGGCGTGCTCCGGTGACTCGGCCGCGCGACGGAGACTGAGCGCCCGTGCCCACCATTGAAATCGAGATCTGGTGGCTGCTCGCGCTCACGCTGCTTTTTTTTGCGCTCGGCTGGATCGCCGCTAGGATCGACATCAAGCACCTGCTGCGCGAATCGCGCGCGCTGCCGATGTCATACTTCCGCGGACTCAACTTCCTGTTGAATGAGCAACCCGATAAGGCGATCGAGTCGTTCATCGAAGTGGTCAAGGTCGACCCGCAGACGATCGACCTGCACTTCGCTCTGGGTAACCTGTTCCGTCGCCAGGGCGAGATCGACCGCGCGATCCGCATGCACCAGAACCTGCTCGATCGGCCCGACCTCCCGCCGGACAAGCGCGAGACGGCGGTCTTCGAGCTGGCGCAGGACTTCCATCGCGCGGGCCTGCTCGATCGCGCCGAGGACCTTTTCACCAAGCTCGACGGCAGCGCGTTCGAACACCAGGCGCTGGGCTCGCTGTTGCAGATTTACGAGCAGGAGAAGGACTGGCCGAAAGCGATCAGCGCGACGCGGCGCATGGAAACGCTGGCCAAGCGGCCGTATTTCAAGGAAATCGCCCACTATCATTGCGAGCTGGCGCAGGGCTCACTGCTGCGCTCGCAATCCGACGAAGGACGCCGCTTCATCGACCAGGCGCTGGCCGAATACAAGCTTTGCACGCGCGCGACGATGCTGCTGGGCGACCTCGAGGCGCAACAGGGCAACGACGCGGCGGCAATCGCCTCATGGCAACGCATCGAGTCGCAGAATCCCGCGTTCCTCGGACTGGTCGCCGACCGGCTGGCCGACGCCTACCGCCGGACCGGTGACATCGCGCAAGGCATCCGGGTCCTGCGCAACTACGAGGACCAGTATCCATCGCTCGATCTGCTGACGACGCTGTTCAACCAGATCCTCGCGCACGACGGTGCTGAAGCCGGGACGCAGCTGATCAAGGATGAGCTGGTGCGCAATCCGACCTTGCTCGGGCTGGACAAGCTGCTCGAAGCCCAGCTGCTGGAAGCACCTGCGGAGCGCCGCCACGATCTGGAGCTGGTCAAGACGCTGGTCAGCCAGCACATCAAGCGCCTGGGCATGTATCGGTGCGAGCAATGCGGCTTTCGCGCCAAGCAGTACTACTGGCGTTGTCCGGGCTGCGGCAAATGGGAAACGTATTCGCCGCGCCGGACCGAGATGCCGGATGGATTTGCGTGAACTCGACCCGCGTTGACTTCGGCCCCGGTTGCGCCGGCTTATTGCAGCGACGAGCTGCGTCGAGTCAGAAAGCCGGCCGGTGAATACCGCCGATCCCCGCGTGATCGTCGCGCTGGACTTTCCCGACATGCTGAGCGCCTTCGGGCTCGCGGCCAGGCTCGACCCGGCGCTTTGCGCGGTCAAGGTCGGCAAGGAGCTGTTCACCGTCGCGGAAGCCGGGCTGGTGCGCGAGCTCGTCCGGCGCGGCTTTCGCGTGTTCCTGGATCTCAAGTTCCACGACATTCCGAATACGGTTGCACAGGCCTGTGCGGCGGCGACGCGCCTGGGTGTCTGGATGATCGACGTGCATGCGGCGGGTGGCGCAGCAATGCTCGCCGCGGCGCGCGACGCGGTGGCGCGAACCGCAGCCGAAGAACGCCGATCGCGGCCGCTGTTGATCGCCGTCACCGTGCTGACCAGCCTCGATGCGTCCGATCTGGCCGCGATCGGCGTCGGCGGCACGCCCGAAGCGCAAGCGCTGCGGCTGGCGCAGCTCGCCAAGGCCAATGGCCTGGACGGCGTCGTCTGCTCGGCGCAGGAAGTCGCGATGCTGCGAGCCGCCTGCGGACCGGACTTCAAGCTCGTCACGCCGGGTATCCGGCCGGTGGGCACGGCGGCGCACGATCAGGCGCGGGTGATGACGCCGGAGGCGGCGATCGCGGCGGGCGCCGACTACCTGGTAATCGGCCGCGCGATCACCGCGGCGGCGGATCCGGTGCGTGCCCTGCGCGATATCAACGCCTCGCTGGGGCAGCCGGCTTGAAAATCACGATGATCGGGACAGGATACGTGGGGCTCGTGTCCGGCACCTGCCTGGCCGAAGTCGGCAACGACGTGCTGTGTCTCGACGTCGACGCACGCAAGATCGACGTGCTCAAGGCTGGCGGCGTCCCGATCCACGAGCCAGGATTGCAGGACATGATTCATCGCAACGTCGAGGCCGGGCGCCTGCGCTTCACGACCGATGCCGACGCCGCAGTCGCGCATGGCAGCCTGCAATTCATCGCGGTCGGCACGCCACCCGACGAGGACGGTGCGGCCGACATGCGCCACGTGCTCGCTGCCGCGGCCGCCATTGGCCGGCGCATGACCGACACCAAGGTTATCGTCGACAAGTCGACCGTTCCGGTAGGCACCGCCGATCGCGTGCGCGAGACGATTGCCGCCGAGCTCGCCGCCCGCGGTGCATCGATTCCGTTCACCGTCGTGTCGAACCCGGAGTTCCTGAAGGAGGGCGCCGCGGTCGAAGACTTCATGCGGCCCGACCGCATCGTCATCGGTGCCGACGACGAGCGCGCGATAGCGCTGCTGCGCGCCGTATACGCGCCGTTTCAGCGCAATCGCGAGCGCCTGCTGGTGATGGATGTCCGGTCGGCCGAGCTGACCAAGTACGCAGCCAATGCGATGCTGGCCACCCGGATTTCCTTCATGAACGAGATGGCCAATCTCGCCGATGCGCTGGGCGCCGACATCGAACACGTGCGCCAGGGCATCGGGTCCGACCCGCGTATCGGCTATCACTTCCTCTATCCAGGCGCCGGCTACGGCGGATCGTGCTTCCCGAAGGACGTGAAGGCGCTGCAGCATACTGCCGCACAGCACGGCCGGCGGCTGCGCGTGCTCGAAGCGGTCGAGGCGGTCAACCAGGCGCAAAAGACACGCTTGCTGGAAAAGATCGTCGCGCGGCTGGGCGGCGACCTTGGCGGCAAGACCTTCGCGCTGTGGGGGCTCGCCTTCAAGCCCGATACCGACGACATGCGCGAAGCGCCGTCGCGCGCGGTCATCGCCGGACTGCTCGAGCGCGGCGCGGCCGTCGCCGCGTACGATCCGGTTGCCATAGACGAGGCCAGGCGCGTATTCGGCGAGAGCCGCGGCCTGTCGTATGCGCGCTCGCCGATGGCCGCGGTGGCCGGGGCCGACGCGCTTATCGTCGTCACCGAGTGGAAGGCGTTCCGCAGTCCGGACTTCGCCGAGATCCGCCGGCAGCTGAGGCAACCGCTGCTGTTCGACGGCCGCAACCTGTTCGACCCGGCGCTGGTGCGCGCCGCGGGGATCGAATATTTCGGCATCGGGCGAAGCTGATGCCGACGAGCGCGCGGCGCTTTGCCGATTTCCGCGACGCGGTTCGCCGCGCGCACGTGCTGGTCGTCGGCGACGCGATGCTCGACCGCTACTGGTTCGGCGATGTCGACCGCATTTCGCCGGAGGCGCCGGTGCCGGTCGTGAAGATCGCGCGCAGCGAGGAGCGACCCGGCGGCGCGGCCAATGTCGCGCGCAACGCCGCTGCGCTCGGCGCACAGGTAACGCTGATCAGCATCATCGGCGACGACGAGCCGGGGCGCGTGCTCGAGCGCCTACTGCGGGGCGAAAGCGTGAACACGTCGCTGCATCGCGATGCCGCGTTGCCGACGACGGTGAAGCTCCGCGTGATCGGACGCCAGCAGCAGCTCTTGCGCATCGATTTCGAAACCGCGCCGTCGCCGGGTGCGCTGGCGGCGAAGCTCGCCGACTATGAGCGCGCGCTCGCCGGTTTCGACGTCGTCGTGCTGTCGGATTACGGCAAGGGCGGCCTGTCGCAGATCGAGCGGATGATCGCGCTCGCCCGGGCAGCCAGCAAGCCGGTGCTGGTCGATCCGAAAGGCGAGGCGTACCTGCGTTACCGCGGCGCGACGATGCTGACGCCGAATCGCGCCGAATTCCGTCAGGTCGTGGGTCCGTGGCGCAACGAAGCCGAGCTGGCGGAGAAGGCGCAAACCTTGCGCGCCGAGCTCGCGCTGGAGGCGCTCTTGATCACGCGCGCCGAAGAGGGAATGTCGCTCTACACCGATGCCGGCGCGCAGCACATTCCGGCGCAGGCACGCGAAGTCTTCGACGTCTCCGGGGCCGGCGACACCGTGATCGCGACCTTGGGCACGTTGCTCGGTGCGCACGTCGATATTGGCAGCGCGGTACGTATCGCCAACAAGGCAGCGGGAATCGTCGTCGGCAAGCTGGGCACGGCAGTCGTGCACGCGGATGAGCTGGGCTGACAGAGCGCGGCGGCGCGAAAGCGCCGTGTACTGATGGCCAAGACGAAGACCGCATACGCTTGCACAGAGTGCGGCGGCCAAAGCAGCAAGTGGCAGGGCCAGTGCCCGCATTGCGGCGTGTGGAACACGCTGGTCGAGACG
>JBDTXW010000160.1:0-6575 GCA_040005975.1 Betaproteobacteria bacterium
GTGAAGCGTCGAGCCCGTTGAAGGCGCTGCTGGCGACTTACAGCCGCGACAAGGGTTTCGGGACAGCGAACCGCGGCCGGTATTCGAATCCCAAGGTCGACGCGCTGCTCGAGCAGGCGTTGGCAACCGTCGAGGACCCGAAGCGCGAGGCCTTGCTGCAGCGCGCGACCGAGATCGCTATCGACGACACCGGCATCGTTCCGCTGCATTTCCAGGTCAACGCGTGGGCGACACGCAACGGCATCACCTACGTGCCGCGCACGGACGAGAACACTCTGGCGCACAAGTTCCGTCCGGCGAAATGACGCCGGGCCATGACTCAAGCCGTTACTCGCAGCTGCGGCGACGTTCCGCCCGAGCGTAGAACGACCAGTCAGTCGATTGCAGCGAGAATCGCCGCGCTGGCCGACGTTCCGATGCGATTGGCGCCGGCGGCGAGCATGGCGCGCGCGTCGGCCAGCGCGCGGATCCCACCGGATGCCTTGACACCGACCGGAGGCCCGACGAGGCTGCGCATAAGCTGCACGTCGGTGACCGTAGCGCCTCCGGCCGGATGAAATCCCGTCGACGTCTTGACGAACGCGGCGCCGGCATCGACCGCGAGCCGGCACGCGAGGCGCTTTTCCTCGTCCGTCAGCGCGGCAGCCTCGATGATGACCTTGACCGGTATGCCAGACACCGCGCGGACGACGGCGGCGAGGTCGGCGGCGGCCTCGCCCTGGGCGCCGCTCTTTAGCGCTCCGATATTGAGCACCGTGTCGATTTCGCGTGCGCCGTCGGCGACGGCGTCGGCGGCCGCCCGCGCCTTGGTTGTCGCCATGTCCGCACCGTGCGGAAAGCCGACGACGCTGACGATGCGCGCATCGGTGTCGGCGAGCGCACCGGCGGCAAGCTTCACCCAGTACGGCTGTACGCAGAAATAGCCGATTCGCCACGCGCGAACGACATCGCTGCCGGCGCGGATGTCGGACTCGGTCGATTCCGGCTTCAACACCGAATGATCGAGCATGCGGGCCAATTCGCTGCGAGTCACGGTGCGTTGTCCCCGCTGGCAGCGCGTGCCCGCGCAATGCGCTCCGACAGCGACGCGTCCAGCTTTGCAGGATCGGAAAATTCCGGCGTTGTGTCGGGGACACCGAGATAATAGACGACAAGCTGCGGCGCATTGCCTTGCGCGTGCGCTGCTGAGTCGAACAAGCGAAACTCGGTGCGCGGGTAGTCGGCGAATTGCGGGCGTGGAATCCGCAGGTCGGACGGCCCGGCCGCCTGCACGGGGCGAAGCAGCGGCTGCTCCTGCTTGCTGAACGGATCGATGGCGGTCACGGCGAGCCAAGGATAAGTGTTCGGATCGGCGACGATACGAACGACGATGGCCGTGTTCGCTTCATCCGCACCACGCAGCACGCCCCACGCGAGCGCGATGCCTCGCGCGGCATAGGCGTCGTGGCTTCCGTGGGCCTCGCGCGGCGCCTGCGCGCCAGCCGCGGCCGACCAGCAACAAAGCGCGACGACGAAAATACGGGTCCTCATCGGGTGGGTTCGGGCAGCACAGCCATGGCGCTCGCGGCGACGTGCAGGCCAACGGCGCTTCCCTCGCGAATCGCCGCGTTGGCTCCTGCGCCGGAGTTGTGGCGGACGCACTGCAACTCGATGTCACCGCAGCGAAGAAGGTACTCGGTCTTCTCGCCGAGAAACGTGCGCGAGATCACGTCCGCGCGGAAGGCTCCGACGGCAACGTCGACCAATTCGAGGACCTCGGGCCGCATGACCAGCTTTACCGCGGCTCCGCTGGTCACGGCGGAGTGTCCGGTGTCGGCGTGTATCGTCGTGCCGAGCGCCGCGACCGTCACGGTATTGCCGCTGCGTTCGATGACCCGTCCCGGCACGAGATTGACGCGGCCGACGAACGTGGCGACGAATTCGGATGCGGGACGGTAATAAAGGTCCTCCGCGGTCCCCTCCTGCACGACGCTGCCCTGGCTCATCACCGCGATCCGGTCGGAGACCGCCATCGCTTCCTCCTGATCGTGCGTGACGTAGATCGTCGTGATCGCCAGTCTGCGCTGCAGGTCGCGGATCTCCGTTCGCATTTGCACGCGCAATTTGGCATCGAGGTTGGACAGCGGCTCATCGAACAGCAGAACGCGCGGTCGGATGACGATGGCGCGCGCCAGCGCAACACGCTGCTGCTCGCCGCCCGACAGTTGCCCTGAAAACTGGTGTTCATAGCCGGTGAGGCCGACCAGCGCCAGCACGTCGCCTACGCTCTTCGCGATCGCCGCGGCCGGTTGCCCGCGGACCTGCAACCCGTACGCGACATTGTCGAACACCGACAGATGCGGGAACAGCGCATAGTTCTGAAACACGAAACCGATATTGCGCTGGTTCGCGGGCAGGCCGGTGACGTCCTGTCCACCGAGGCGGATACTACCCGCGTCCGGCTGTTCGAATCCCGCGATCATCCGCAAGGTCGTGGTCTTGCCGCAGCCCGACGGGCCGAGCAGGGTCAGGAACTCGCCCGGAGCCACATCCAGTCGCACGTCCCGCGCCGCGTAGATCTCGCCCTTCACACGGTGCGAGAACCGTTTCGATACGCCATCGACGTGGACGCCGATCGCTTCGGTCGCCATGCTTGTCAACCTCCGAACATGCTGGTTACGGGCAGACTGCCGGGTGCGCGGAACCAGCGCAGCCCGCGGCCGATCAGTGCGATCACGACGAACACGATAACTACGACCAGCACCGAGTACGCTGCCGCCGGGCCGAGTGACAATTCCGTGATGTTTTCCAGGATCTTGACGGTAATCAGCGTCCAGCTGATCGACACCAGAAAGATCGTTGCGCTGATGGCGGTCATCGACCGGATAAAGACCACGCCGAGGCCCGCGAAGAACGCGGGCAGGATGAGCGGCAGCGTCACGCGGCGAAACGTCGTGCCGCTGCCGGCGCCAAGGCTCTGCGAAGCCTCCTCGAGACTCTTGTCGATCTGCTGCAGCAGCGCCACGGTGGCACGGACACCGGTGGCGCCATAGCGAAAGACATAGCACGCTATGATGATCAGCGCCGTGCCGGTGAGCTCGATGGGCGGATCGTTGAACGCAATCAGGTAAGCGATGCCGACGATCGTGCCCGGCAGCGCATAGTTGATCATCGACACGAGCTCCATCGCGCGCCGTCCGACGAATTGCTTTCGCGCAACCAGGTAGCCGAGCAGGATGCCATAGAGCCCGCCGAGGGGCATCGCCAGGCCGGCGATGATGAGCGTGTCGCCGATCACGCGCAGTCCCTCGGTGAATATCACCCGGTAGTGCCGCAAGGTCAACGTATGGTTGGCGCCGAGAGCCTGCACCAGCGACGCGTACAGCAGCAAAGCGTAGAAATAGACGATTGTCGCGGCGACTAGCGCGCAGGCGGAGAGCAGCATACCGCGCGCGGCCGGCGAGATGCTGTCGAACGGCGCCTGCCCGGCTCCCTTGCCCGTCACCGTTACATAGAAGCGTTGGCTCACCCAGTAACGTTGCAACAGGAACACGGCAAGCGCCGGGACGAGCAGCATGAACGAGAGCGCAGCCCCGCCGCGCAGGTCGAAAAGGCCGGTAATCTGCAGATACGCCTGTGTCGGCAGCACCGGGAAATTATTGCCGGCGAGAATCAGGGGCGTGGCGAAATCCGCAAGCGATGCGGCGAAGAGCAGCAGGAAAGCGTTCGCAAGCCCGGGGATACACAGCGGCAGCGTCACCGTGCGGAAGACACGCCAGCGCGACGCGCCGAGCGATAGCGCCATCCCTTCGAGATTGGAGTCGATCGCCGCCAGCAGCGGACGCAACGTCAGGTACGCGATCGGAAAGTAGGTGAGGATTTCGGATGACAGCGTGCTAGTGAGGCCATACACGGTGACGCCCTTCAAACCCAGCAGTTCGTACGTGAGGAGGCCACGCGGACCGAACGAAAAGATCATTGCGATGGCGGTCGTGAAAGGCGGCGACACGAGCGGCAACAGCACCGCGGCGTCGATCGCCGTGAGCAGCCATCTTGGAAGTCGCGACCGGGCGGCGGTGAAAGCGAACAGGAACCCGATGATCGTGCCGCCGCCTCCGACCAGCAGCGCGAGCAGCAGGCTGTTCCAGAACGCGCGGATCTGGTTCCGGTCGGTGAGGATCGCGACGATGCCGGCCGTGGTAAAGGCGTTCTGGTCGAACAGGACACGGCCGAGCAGCGTGGCCAGTGGATACGCGACGAACAGCAGAAGCATCGCCCATAGTGCGACGACCGCCACAGCGACCGCCGGGTCGCGTCGCATGGCGGGTACCGAACTGGCGGCCACTGCGATGAGGGCGTAAAGAAATCCCTCCCCCGTGCATCGGGAGAGGGATGGCGGAGGTTCTGGTCAGGGATTGAGGACTTCGGCGACCCAGCGCTCGACGACGTGCTTGCGATTCGCACCGGCGTAGGCTGCATCGATCGGAAAGATATTGGCGCCCTTGATGACCGCGGCGAGGCTCGGCTCCAGCGCGACCTCCGGATGCGCTGGAACGAAATTGATCTTGTACTTCGCAAACTGGTTCTGCATGGCCGGCGATGTGGCCCAGTCGATCAGCTTCTTGCCGAGCTCGGGATTTTTCGCGCCTTTGATCAAGGCGATACCCTCGGCTGCCGTGCCTATGCCCTCCTTCGGGAAGCTGATCGTCACGTCGTAGCCCTTCGCCTTGGTGTCAAGTGCATCGACAATGAAAAAGATGCCGCCGCCTGCCTGGCCCAAGCCAACCGGCAGCGTGCCACCGCCGCCGCTCTTGGTGTAGAGCTGGACGTTGGGCCGCAGTTTTTTCATGTAGGCGAACGCCCTGTTCTCGTCACGCCCGTTCACTTCGAGAATCGAGAAGATCCTGGTAACGGCAGTTCCTGACGTTCGCGCGTCGGCCATTTGCAGCATGTTCTTGTACGGCGCCGCGAGCAGGTCGTCCCACGACGCGGGCGCCTTCAGATTGTTCTCCTTCAGGAACTTGTCGTTGGTCATGAACACAAGTGGATCGTCGGCGATCGCCGTCCATTGTCCGCTGGCCTCCCGGAATCGCTCGGGCAATTTCGCGAAGGACGTTGGCTTGTACGGCTCGAACAGGCCTTCGTTGATGCCGGCCGCGAACGTCTCTACCGGGCCGCCGAACAGCACGTCGACCCGTGGATTGCTCTTTTCGGCGATAACGCGCGCGAGTGCCTCACCGGATGAGAAGCGGACGAAGTTGACCTTGATGCCAGTCGCCTTCTCGAACTCCTCGAACATCGGTCGCGCCCAGTTCTCGGGCCAGATCGAGTAGACATTCACGGTGTCGGCCGCCGCGGAAGGTCCGGAGACTAACGCCAGTACAAGCAGGGGCAATGCGACGATGGTGCGTAGCCAATGGGTGACGATCCTCATGGGCATTTCTCCTCGTGATGCCTTTGTCGCCGCCATCCCGCATCGGCCCGGGGCGGCTTGTGGGCTTAGCGACGGTACCGGAGTCTCGCGGCAGCGGTCAAATATTCGATGCGGTGCGGCGGCGGCGCGCTACGGTTGGCACTTGCCGACATAACCCTCGGACACCGCCGCCTCACCCTGCGGTGGCGCGATGGCCGCGCCATCGAAGAACACGGCGATCTGACCCCCGGCGCCGTATTGGTCGTTGGCCCGCCGCTTTTCGTTGAGCACGCGAAAGATATTCCACTCGTCGTGGGCTCCCCGGCTCACGTTAGCCGATGCGCGCAGCGCGTAGTATTTGCGGAATGCAGCCTTGTTGAGGCCGCCTTGAACCGCCTTCGCGAACCCCGGATCCGCCGCGAGGCGCTTGTCGAAATAGGCGTCCAGCTTGCCCATGTCGTTGCTGCCGTCGAAGCCGAAGTAGCGCGCGAAGTCCTGCGGCCCCGCGAAGTAGGCGAAGTCAAATTCGCCAAAGCCGTCGGCGCCTTCCAGCAGCGACGTCCACATCAGCATGTAGTCGGCGCCGCTGCCGCCGCGCGGCAGATCGGCCTCTTTGGTGCCTGGATTGAGCACGAAGATGTAGTCCGCGCCGAACCGTTTCTCGATCGCCGCCTTGGCGCGTTCCGCCACCTCCTTGTTCACATCGAAATTGCCGCCGCCCACCGGCGTGAGTGGAACGCTCAGGTAGCCGATGGTCTTGCCTACCTTGCGCTGCTCGGCAATGGTTTGGCGGAAGCTGTCGACCTTGGCCGCGATCGTCGCCTTCAACTCGTCGTTGATACAGTAGCAGATTCCAACCTTCGTGCATTCGGTGGCCTTGGCGGCGTAGGCATTCGTCGCCGGGATGAGCGCGACGACGAACAGTGCCGCCGCGACGCCGGCACGACGGGACGAGTAACGCATGGCATGATCTCCAGACCTACGGACAGCAGCTAACTTAACCCTGGGCCGCCGCCGCCGCAATAGCCGGTCCGACAGGCGATACCGGCGCCGCCGCGCAAGCGCCTGGCTTTAGCCGCCGAGGGTGATCAGTCGTTCGATGCCGGACAGGATCTGCCCGGCGTTGGCTGCGCCGATGCGCTTGACCAGCGCCTGCGCAAAGTCGGGCAGGAAGTCGCGTAGA
>JBDTXW010000161.1:0-6432 GCA_040005975.1 Betaproteobacteria bacterium
AATGTCGGGTTGCCCATCAGTGTGCGTGCGATCGCCAGCATCTGCTGCTCGCCTCCCGAGATCTCGCCGCCACGGCGATCGCGCAACTCGGCGAGAGCGGGAAACAGCAGGAACAGGCGTTGCGGCGTCCACGCTGTGCCGGCGTGCGCGTCGCGGCGGCCGATTTCGAGGTTTTGCGCGACGGTCAAGCCGCTGAAGATACGTCGCCCTTCGGGAACGAAGCCCAGGCCCGCCCGGGCGATGCGATACGAAGGAGCGCCGTCGATCCGACGGCCACCCAGGCGGACATTGCCGCGACTCGGCTTCAGCCATCCGGCGATCGCCTTCAGGGCCGTCGATTTGCCCGCGCCGTTGCGTCCGAGCAGCGCGACCGCTTCGCCTTGTCCGACATCGAACGAAACGTCGAACAATATCGTCGCCCTGCCGTAGCCAGCCTTCAGGCCGCGCACTTCAAGCATCGCCGCGCTCCGGACCGGCGGCGCTGCCCAGATAAACGGCGCGCACCTCCGGATCGGCGCGCACGGCCGTGGGCGAGCCGTCGGCGATCGCCCGGCCGCGATTGAGTACGACAATGCGATCGGCGTGCGCGAACACGACGTCCATATCGTGCTCGGTGAAAAGCAGTGCGGCGCCGGCGGTGCGTGCAAGATCGGAAACCTGCCGCATTAGGCGCGCGCGCTCGGGCGGCGCGAGGCCCGCGGTCGGCTCATCCATCAGCAGCAGTCGCGGTGCATCGGCCAGCGCGATCGCGAGCTCGAGGCGCTTCAGATCGGCGTAGGCGAGCGTCGCGGCGGCGCGCTCGCCCAGCGCGCCGATGCCGACCTGTTCGAGCAGCTGTTGCGCTTCGGCCGCGCCGCGCGCGCCAAGCCGCGACAGCAGCGCGTAGGTTCCCCCGCGCTGCGCCAGCAGCGCGAGCTGGACGTTTTCGCGGACAGTCATCGAAGCGAACGTCGCCGTCACCTGGAACGTGCGGCCGACGCCCAGCCGTGCAATCGTCTGCGACGAGAGCCCGATCAATGCCCGTCCCGCCAAGGCCGCGCTGCCGCGATCGGGCGGGAGCTGGCCGTCGAGAACGTTGAACAAGGTCGTCTTGCCGGCGCCGTTGGGACCGATGATCGCGACGCGCTCGCCGGCGGCCACGTCGAAGCTCACGCCGGCGAGGGCCTGCACGCCGCCAAAGGCCTTGGCGATGTCGTGCACCGAAAGCAGCAGCGCGGTCATGGGCCCCCCACGCTGGCGGCTGGCGCCGCTGTGCTGGCGCCGGTGGGGGCGCAATTCGCGCCTTGGAGGGGTCCGGCGGCGCTCATCATGCCGTCGCGGTGCGAGCGCCAGCCGCGCGTTGCCGCAGAGCGCGTGCGGCGCCGGCCAATGCGCCGACGATGCCTTGCGGAAAGAGCAGCACCAGCACCAGGATCGCCGCGCCGAGCATCGCGCGCCAGTACTCGGTATGCCGCGCCAGCGTGTCCTGAAGCCAGGCCAGCAAGGCCGCGCCGGCGACCGGTCCGAACAAGGTCTGCAACCCGCCGAGCAGCACCATCACCAGTGCGTCGACCGAACGCGGTATCGACAAGGATTCGGGCGAGATGCTGCCTTTGGAGAATGCGTAAAGCGATCCGGCCAGTCCTGCGGCGAGGCCCGCCAGCACGAATCCGGCCCAGCGCACGGCGCGCACGTCGATGCCGATCGCGGCGGCGCGCCGCGGCGAGTCGCGCGCCGCGCGCAGTGCATAACCGAACGGCGCGAATACGATCCGCCACAACAAAGCGATCGCGCCGCCGGCGATCGCCAGCGTCAGCCAGTAGTAGGCGGTGCGCGACGACAACCATGGGGCAGGCCAGACGCCGACCAGACCGTTGCTGCCGCCGGTCAGTGCGTCCCATTGGTAGACGAAGGCCCAGGTGATCTGGGCGAACGCCAGCGTCAGCATCGCAAGGTAGACGCCCGAGAGCCGCACGCAGAACCAGCCAAAGACGATCGCAGCGATTCCCGCCGCGAGCGGCGCCGCGATCAGCGCGAGTTCCATCGGCACCGCCCGTGCCGCGAGCGCCGCGGCGTACGCGCCGAGGCCGAAGTACGCGGCGTGGCCGAACGAGGCCATGCCGCCGGGACCCATGATGAAATGCAGGCTGACGGCAAACAGCGCGAATATCAGCATGTCGGCGCCGAGCACCAGCGCGTAGTCGTCGGCGACGAGCGGCGCGGCCGCGAGCGCCGCGAACAAAAGGGCCGCGGCTAGCGCGAAGCGCCATCCCGGCGGCAACTGCAGATCGCGCTGCTCGGTGATGGCCTGTGGGGCGGGCGGCTGGCCATAGAGGCCCCACGGCCGAGCGATCAGCACGATCGCCATCACGACGAATTCCGCGACCAGCGTCGATTTCGCGAACGACACGAGCGAGCCGAACAGCGCGACATCGCCAATGCCGATGCAAAGCGCCCTGACTATGCCGATGATCATCGCGGCGATAAAAGCTCCGCGAATGCTGCCGAGGCCCCCGATAACCGTCACGACAAAGACATCGGCAATGACGGCGAGGTCCATGTTCAGATTCGCCGGCTCGCGCGGCAGCTGCAGCGCGCCGGCGAGTCCCGCAAGCAGCGCGCCGACGAAGAACACGCCCGAAAAAAGCCACGACGGATTGACGCCGAGCGCGGCGGTCATGTCGCGATCCTCGGTCGCCGCGCGCACCAGCAGGCCCCAGCGCGTGCGTGCCAGCGCGAGCGACAACGCGGCCAGCACGACCGGCGCGAGCACGATCAGCAACAGATCGTATTGCGGGACCGGCTGGCCGAAGATCGTGATCGCGCCGGCAAGTCCCGGCGCACGCGGCCCCAGCAGATCCTCGGCGCCCCAGATGGCCAGCGCCGCATCCTTGACCAGCAGCACGACGCCGAAGGTCGCGATCAGCTGCAGCAGCTCGGGCGCACCGTAGAGGCGCCGCAGCAGCGTTCGCTCGATCAGCACGCCCAGCGCGCCGACCGCCACCGCCGCGAGCAGCACGCCACCCCAATAGCCGAGCGGGCCGGAGCCGAAGCGCGCGATCAGACTGTAGGCGATGTAGGCGCCCAGCATCATCAGCGAGCCGTGCGCGAAGTTGACGATGCGCGTGACGCCGAAGATCAGCGACAGCCCCGCGGCGACCAGGAACAGCGACGAAGCGCCGGCCAGGCCGTTGAACAGTTGAACGAGGAGCGTGGAGGCAGTCACTTGATGGGACGACGGTAGCATCCGCGCCTTCGCGGACCAATCCAGGACCGCAATGAATCAGACTGCGCCGGTTCGCATTGCGCTGCTACGGACCTCGATCATCGAGGCCGGCCGGGAACGACCATCTTGCTCAATTCGCCGGGCGGTGCGCGCGGACCCAGTCGTCCGAGGGCAGATAATCGGCGCCGTCGGCATATTTCGCATCGACCATCACGCCCTTGCCGTCCTTGACCGCGAGCCGCCCGATATAAGCACCCATCGTCGACTGGTGATCGATCGCGCGGTAGCGGATCGTGCCGAACGGAGTTTCGACGACGAGCCCCGCCATCGCGGCGAGCAGCCGGGCATTGTCGGTCGATCGTGCCTTGCGGATCGCCGCGGCGGCGCTCATCACGACGCTGTATCCGACGACCGAGCCCTGGCGCGGATAGTCGTTGTACCTGGCGCGATACGCATCGAGAAAGCGGGCGTGCGCCGGGGTGTCGATCGCATACCACGGATAGCCGGTGACGTACCAGCCGGCGGGAGCCTCGTCCTTCAGTGGATCGAGGTACTCGGGCTCGCCGCCGAGGAGGTTGAATACGGGCAGGTCCTTGAACAGGCCGCGCAACTCGCCTTCCCGCACGAACTTGGCGAGGTCCGTGGCGAACAGTGACGAAAAAATCGCATCGGGCTTCGCATCGATCATCGCCTGTACGACCGGCCCCGCGTCGATCTTGCCCAAGGGCGCCGCGAACTCGACGAACTCGATGCCCGAAGCCTGCCGCGCGATCATCTGCTTCTTGAAGGCGTCGGTTGCCGACTTGCCGTACTCGTAATCGGGGTAAACGATCGCCCAGCGCCGCTTGCCGAGCCGGGCTGCCTCCGGCACGAGCATCGCGGTCTGCATGTAGGTCGATGGACGAAGACGGAACGTGTAGGGGTTGCCGTTGTCCCAGACGATCTTGTCGGTGAGCGGCTCGGACGCAAGGAACAGCCGTTGGCGCTGCTTGGCGAAATCGGCGATCGCCAGGCCGACCGCCGACGAGAACGTCCCCATCAGGACATCGACCTTTTCGCGCGAGACCAGCTCTTCGGCGACGCGCACCGCGTCTCCGGGGTTGCCGGTGTCGTCGCGTACGATCAATTCGACCCGCCGCCCGAGCAGGCCGCCGGCTTGATTGATTTGTTCGACGGCGAGCTCCATGCCGCGCTTGTAGGCGTCAAGAAACGCCGGAAACGTCTTGTAGCTGTTGAGCTCGCCCAGCTTGATCGACTGCGCCGCCGCGGGCAACGCGCAAAACGCGAGAGCCGCGACGACATATCGGACGAGCGACGCCATGCTTTTCATTCGGTCTCCGCCATTGGCCGCACCCGCAACGACACGGGATGCCGACCGGCCCTGAAGTATGCATGATAGCGGCCGCGAGCCAGGCAGGGGAAGTTGGGCGCCGTTCGTCGCGGCGCGGGGCGTAGTTCTATGCATATGCGCTCGAGACGCGGTCGCGCTAGTGTCGCGCAGGTAAAATATCGAATTTGGCCGATCCTGCAGGTGCGTCGTTTGCATCGCCGCAACAGAGACAGCAAGGCGCTTAGGATGCTGAAGCTTGGTTTTGGACTGACTTTTACCGACTTGTATGCGACCGAGGGTCTCGCGCGCGTCGACGCAGCGTTCCTCGCGTTCATGCACGCCGCCGATCCGGGACTGGCGCAGCGGCTCGCGTCCGCCCGGGGCAACGCTGCCGCGCTGGGCCGCGGGGACGAGTCGGTGCTGCTGATCGCCATCGCGTCGCATCTGGAAGACTTTGTCGCGCAGCTGTTCGGCGTCGAAGCGGAAGTTGCGGCCTTGCAGCAGGCGCAGCACGAGCTGGCACCGCTCTATGCATGCAAGCGACAGGTCGTGCAGCGCAAGGCAATGAACAAGTACAGGGCCGACGAGGCGGCGGGCTTCGATGGCGACGCGCTGCGCGCCGAGCTGGAGTCCCGCCTCGGGGCAGCGCTGGAAGGCTTGCCCGGCGAGCTCGCATTCGCGCGCGCGGTGGGTGGCTGGGGCGCGAACGAGGCCGCGCACGCCGCGGACCTCGACCTCGCGCTTCGCTATGCCGCCTGGGCGGCGCATACGCCGGCGGGAAAGGCGCGGCACCGTGCCGGCGTGCTGTTCAAGGCGCCGCGCAAGCTCGACTACCTGCACCTGATTCCGGTCGAGCACGAGCATCGCGACGGCATCGACCGGTTACGCCTGCCCGACGCCCATCAACGACGGCGCGACGGCTTTGCGCTGACTGACGCCGGCACCGATCTGGCCGGCAGCCTCGATCAGGCCAATTACTGCATCTGGTGCCACGAACAGCAGAAGGATTCGTGTTCGTCAGGACTGCGCGAAAAGAAAACAGGTGACGGCTCTCTCCCGTTGTTCAAGCGCTCGCCGTTCGGTGTGGCGCTGGCCGGCTGTCCGCTCGAGGAACGTATTTCGGAATTCCACAAGCTGCGTGCCGAGGGCTGGGCGCTGGGCGCGCTGGCGATGATCTGCATCGACAATCCGATGGTTGCCGGCACCGGGCATCGCATCTGCAACGACTGCATGAAGTCATGCATCTACCAGAAGCAGGAGCCGGTCGACATCCCGCAGTCCGAAACACGCGTGCTGAAGGACGTCCTGGCACTACCTTGGGGTTTCGAGATCTACGCTTTGTTGACGCGGTGGAACCCACTCGACTTGCGTCGTCCGCTGCCGCGCGCTCCCAGCGGCAAGCGCG
Organism: Betaproteobacteria bacterium; assembly: GCA_040005975.1. Taxonomy (GTDB): domain Bacteria; phylum Pseudomonadota; class Gammaproteobacteria; order Burkholderiales; family Casimicrobiaceae; genus PALSA-1003. The sequence goes on from JBDTXW010000161.1 coordinate 5,941, forward strand.
TCCTGGTCGTCGGCATGGGCCCGGCCGGATTCACGCTGGCGCATCATCTGCTCAACGACGGCCACACGGTCGTTGGCGTCGACGGCCTCAAGATCGAGCCGCTGCCGCCTTCGGTTTCGGGCGTGACCGCCGCGGGAGCGCGCGTGCCGTTCGAGCCGATCCGCGACATTGCGGCGTTGCGGGAGCCGCTAGACGAGCGCGTGATGGCAGGCTTCGGCGGCGTCGCCGAGTACGGAATCACCGTGCGCTGGGACAAGAATTTCCTCAAGGTGCTGCGGCTTCTGATCGAGCGCCGCGAGCGCTTCGCGATGTGCGGGGGCGTGCGCTTCGGCGGCACGCTCGACACCGAAGACGCGTTCGCGCTGGGCTTCGACCATGTCGCACTCGCCGCGGGCGCGGGTCGCCCGACGGTGCTCGATCTGCCGAATGCGCTCGCGAAAGGCGTGCGCACGGCGTCGGACTTCCTGATGGCGCTACAACTCACCGGCGCAG
>JBDTXW010000162.1:0-6370 GCA_040005975.1 Betaproteobacteria bacterium
CTCAAGGTCGAACGTGTACTGGGGCGGGCCGCGCATGCATTGGGTCGCGCAGTTCTCGGCCGATCTGGCAGCAGGCTTTTTCGGCGAGCCGCGAAAATTCCATGAACCCGCCGCGACGCGGCGCGGTCGTGTCAGCGGCTAACGATCCGACCAAGGCTTCCCCGGCCAGGAATGGCTGAGAGGCGGTAGCCGGCCCCGAGCGCGTCATTCGCTGCGCGCGAAACCGCGTTAGCCGGCCGCTACACGGCGACGCGTCAGCTCCATCAACCACCCCTGCGTGCCCGCCGCGGCCGCCCCGATGGCATCGATGGGCGGGTCCTCCTGACGATAGGTCCCGTCCGGCTGCATCACCCACGCTTGCCGGCTGTCCTGCAGGCAGGTTTGCAGGATTTCCCACAACCGCTCACGCAGCCGCCGGTCGGTAATCGGGGTCGCGGCTTCGACCCGCTGGGAGAGATTTCGCAACATCCAATCGGCGGAGCCGATATAGAACTCACCTGCAAACGGATCCTCCTCGCCATTCGCAAAGTAGAAAATGCGCGAGTGCTCGAGAAATCGGCCGATTATCGAGCGAACGCTGACGTTCTCGGTCCACCCCGGCACGCCTGCGCGCAGACAACAGAATCCGCGGACGATCAAATCGATCTTGACGCCGGCTCGCGAGGCGGCCACCAACGCCGAAATGATCTCCAGATCGTCGACCTGGTTCAGTTTGGCGATGATGCGGCCGGTCCGGCCTGCTCCGCAGTGCGCGGCCTCGCGCTCGATCATTTCCAGAAACCGTTGTCGCATGTTCATCGGCGCGACCAGCAGCTTCTGGAATTGAGGTCCCTTCGAGTGACCGGTAAGGTAGTGAAACAGATTGACGATGTCGGTCGTAATCGCCAGATCTGCGGTAAGGAGGCCGACATCGGTATACAAGCGGGCCGTCTTGACGTGATAGTTGCCGGTACCGATATGCGCGTAGCAGCGCAGCCCCAGCCCGTGCTGGCGCACGACCAGCGCAATCTTGGTATGAGTCTTGAGTCCGAGTACGCCATAGGTCACGTGCGCGCCGACCTTTTCGAGCTGCTGTGCCCAGTGCAGGTTGCGGGCTTCGTCAAACCGCGCGGTTAGCTCGATTACGCAGGCGACCTGTCTTCCCGCTTCAGCGGTTTGAACCAATGAACGGACAAACGGCGTGTCATCGCCGACGCGATACACCGTCATCTTGATCGCCAGCGTGCGGGGGTCGTTGGCCGCTTGATGAATGAATCGTTCGACACTCGAGTCGAAGCTTTCGTACGGATGATGAACGAGAATGTCGCCGGCATCGATCGCGGCGAAAATATCGGGTTCGGGCACCGCGAGCCGGGAGACGGGTTGCGGGGTCCATGGGGCGTCGCGCAATCCGGGGACGTCGAGCGCGGCGATCTGAAACAGATCAGGATAGTCGAGCATGCCCGGTAATTCGAAGACGTCGAGGTCGGTTAACTCGAATCGTTCCATCAGGGCGCGGCGCACGGCGGCATCGGCGTTGGGTCCGAAATCCACACGTACGACCGGCTCAAAGCGTCTTTGCCGAACCGCGTCGGTGACGACATCGCGCAGACTCTCGCCTTCGTCATCTTCGAGCTCCATTTCCGCGTTGCGCAGGATACGAAACAGCGTGCCGGAGACAATCGTCATTCCGGGCAGCAACTTGGATGCGCTCCAGTAAATCAATTCCTCGAGTGCGAGAAAACGGCGCTCATCGGCCGGAACGTCGGCTTTGAGCTCGAACCACGCTGGAAGCTCCGATGGAATCTTGACGCGGACCATCCGTGGCTCGACCGATTCCTCGCCGCCGAGTACGAAGGCCCAGTTTGTCGACAGATTCGACATGAACGGGAAAGGATGGGCGGGATCGAAGGCCAACGGGGTGAGCGCCGGTGACACGTGACTGTCGAAATAGGCGCTTGCCTCCTCCCGCTGCGCGGGGCTGAGTTCGTCCCAGGTCGCGATTACGATGCCGTGCGAAGTGAGTTGCGGCAACAGCGCCTTGTAGCAAACCGCCTGATCCTTCAGCATTTTCAGCACGATCGATCGTATCGCCATCAAACGCAGGCGCGCGTCCCCCTCGCGGGAAAGCGGGTCTTCATGATCTTCGATCAACGCCTTGCCACGAAACGTTCCCACCCGCTTCATGAAAAACTCGTCGAGGTTCGAGGTTACGATCGCAAGGAACTTGAGCCTCTCGAGCAGCGGCGTACGCTCGTCGAACGCCTCATGCAGAACGCGTTCATTAAATGCGAGCCACCCAAGATCGCGATCGATCCAGGCATGCTCAAGTAATGCCTTCCTGTCGATCGTATCGCGAAGTGCAGACTCGTTGGTGCGGTCATTCATGGGATCCTCGTCGGACGAGACGCGGGATGCGAAGAGTTGCGCGGGGTGCGCTTGCATGCGCCGCCTTGACAGAGAGCACTGGTTGGCGCCGATAGCCCCGAAGCGCGGGTTTGCAGTGGTACGCGTGCCTACAGATACAAGAGATTTGTGACGGACCAATTAAAAGAAGGAGTTCACTGCGATTATTTCATGCATTTGTCACCATAGCGGCATCAGGTTGCAATGACCGCCTAATAAGCTGTGGCGAATGACGAATGGCGTGCCGCAAGTGACATGACTAGCGTAACAGCTGTTGCGGTCTGATTGCCACCCCGTTTGGCGGCGGCCAGCCAAACGGGGCCGCGTTCGCCATCGCGCATCGGCTCGTCGCTCGGCCCGTGTAATCTCGCTGTAACACTGGCAATCCACAATCGAGGTCGAAACCACAAGACGAGGAACAAAAGTGCGCAACACGAGTTCAAGAGGCTATTTGCTCGCAGCAGTCGCTGCCGCGGGGCTGTTGGCGACGGTGTCCGCGCAGGCGGACGACATCACGGGTGCCGGCGCGACCTTTCCGTACCCGATCTACGCCAAGTGGGCCGATGCCTACAAGACCAAGACCGGGGTCGGCATGAACTACCAGTCGATCGGCTCCGGTGGCGGGATCAAACAAATCCAGTCGAAGACCGTCGATTTCGGCGCATCCGACATGCCGCTCAAGCCCGAGGAGTTGGACAAATCGGGCCTCGTGCAGTTTCCGGCGATCATCGGCGGCATCGTCCCGGTGGTGAACCTCGACGGAGTTGCGCCCGGCGCGCTCAGGTTCACCGGTCCGGTTCTCGCGGACATTTATCTCGGCAAGATCAAGTCCTGGGGCGACAAGGCAATCACCGCGCTGAATCCAGGCCTCAAATTGCCGACCGACCCGATCACCGTCGTCCGGCGCTCCGACGGCTCCGGGACGACGTTCAATTTTACCGACTACCTGTCGAAAGTAAGCAGCGATTGGAAGGAGAAGGTCGGGTCGAGCACCGCAGTCGCCTGGCCGGAAGGTGTCGGCGGCAAGGGCAACGAAGGCGTCTCGTCGTACGTTCAGCGAATCAAGGGGGCGATCGGCTACGTCGAGTACGCGTACGCCAAGAGGAACAATATGACCTACGCCCTCGTCCAGAACCGGGATGGCCAGTATCCGAAGCCGGACAACGCAACATTCCAGGCCGCCGCCACCTACGCCGACTGGAAGAACGCACCGGGCTATTATCAGATCATCACCAACTCGCCCGGAAAAGATTCCTGGCCGATCGCGGCGACGAGCTTCATCCTCCTGCACAAGACCCAGGACAAGCCGGCCAACGCGCAGGAAGTCCTCAAGTTCTTCGACTGGTCTTTCAAGAACGGGCAGAAAATGGCGGAGGAACTCGACTATGTGCCGCTTCCGCCGGCGCTGATCGCGCAGATCCAAAGCAGCTGGAAGACGCAGATCAAGGACGGCTCGGGCAAGCCCGTCTGGAACTAGTTTAGCTCCGGCGACGTCAGCCTTTTCGCTCCGCTTAAGACCGGCCTCGGACTTCCCTCCGGGGCCGGTTTTTCATTGATCGGGTTATCATGATGGCAACGGCATCGGCGACCATGTTCACCCCTGCAGTATCGGCCCCCCAGCGGCGGCGCGCGCCCACGCCTCCTCGCAGACAATCGAGCGCGGCACGGTGGCAGGACGCGGTGTTCGAGAAGCTGACGCTGCTTTTCGCCGTTTTCGTGCTCGCGCTGCTGCTGGCGATCCTAGCGTCGCTGGTCTACGGGGCGCTTCCGGCGCTCGACGCGTTCGGCCCGAAGTTTTTCGTGACCAACGTCTGGAATCCGGTCACCAAGCAATTCGGTGCGCTGGCGCCGATTTTCGGGACGCTGGTAACCTCGGCGATCGCGCTGCTGATCGGAATTCCGGTGAGCTTCGGGATCGCGCTGTTCCTGACCGAGATGTGCCCGCCGATACTCAAGCGTCCGCTGGGCACCGCGGTCGAGCTGCTGGCGGCGATCCCAAGCATCATTTACGGCATGTGGGGCCTTTTTGTATTCGCGCCCGTTTTCGGCGACTACGTGCAGCCTTTTCTGGCGAAGACCCTGGGAAACATCTGGCTGATCGCGCCGTTGTTCCAGGGCGCGCCGAACGGTATCGGCATGCTTTCGGCCGGCGTCATCCTGTCGGTCATGGTGATTCCGTTCATCGCCTCGGTCATGCGCGATGTGTTCGAGATCGTGCCACCGGTGCTCAAGGAATCGGCGTACGCCGTCGGCTGCACGACCTGGGAAGTCGTGTGGAACATCGTCCTGCCCTACACCAGGGTCGGTGTCATCGGCGGTATCATGCTGGGGCTCGGCCGTGCGCTCGGCGAGACGATGGCCGTAACGTTCGTGATCGGTAACGCGTACCGGATCTCGCCGTCGCTGTTCGAGGCCGGCAACTCGATAGCATCAGCGCTCGCCAACGAATTCAACGAGGCGTCCGATCCGGTGCATCTATCGTCGCTGATTTCGCTCGGCCTTGTGCTCTTCATCCTTACATTCATCGTTCTCGCCTGTTCGCGCCTGTTGCTGGCACAGCTCGCGAAGGGAGAGGGCAGGCAGACCTAGGACGACCCGGTGGCGGCGCGCGATCCAATCTACCGTCGGCGATTGCTGGTCAATCGCTGGAATCTGGCGATGTCGTTGATGACGATGGCCTTCGGCATGTTTTTTCTGCTGTGGATCCTGATCACGCTGTTCGCTCGCGGCTTCGAAGCGTTGTCGCCGACGCTGTTTACGCATATGACTCCGCCCCCGGGCAGCGACGGCGGGCTCCTCAACGCGATCTTCGGCAGTTTCGCGATGGTACTGGTCGCGACTTTCATCAGCACGCCAATCGGCATTCTCGCCGGGATCTATCTCGCGGAATTCGGCAAGAATAAGCTGCTCGCCAACCTTACGCGCTTCGTCAACGACATCCTGCTTTCGGCTCCTTCCATCGTCATCGGGTTATTCGTCTACACGGTATACGTGGCGAAAGTGCAGCACTTCTCCGGATGGTCGGGCTCGTGCGCGCTCGCTCTACTGGCGATACCGGTGGTCGTGCGCACGACGGAGAATATGCTGCGACTCGTGCCCAACAGCCTGCGCGAAGCGGCGATCGCGCTCGGCGCTCCGATGTGGAAGGTGACCATGATGGTGACGTTGAAGGCAGCCCGTGCCGGAGTGATTACCGGCATCCTGTTAGCTGTGGCACGGATCTCCGGCGAGACCGCGCCATTGCTGTTCACGGCGCTGAACAATCAGTTCTGGAGCGCCGACATGAACGGGCCGATGTCGAACCTGCCCGTGGTCATTTTCCAGTTCGCGATGAGCCCGTTCAAGGAATGGCAGCAGCTCGCGTGGGCGGGTGCGTTGTTGATCACGCTGGCCGTGCTACTGCTCAACATCGTCGCGCGCACGGTGTTTCGCCACAACGCGTCGAGATAGGGCAGAGGACACGCAATGAACTTCGAATCGGTCGCAATCCGTCGTGATGCCGGAGTGGCTGCCGCCGACCCGGCGGCACCGAAGATGTCGGTCCGCCACCTGAATTTTTACTATGGAAAATTCCAGGGACTGAAGGACATCAATCTGGATATCGCCGGCGGCCGTGTCACCGCATTCATCGGCCCGTCTGGCTGCGGCAAATCAACGTTGCTGCGGACGATGAACCGCATGTATTCGCTCTACCCCGGCCAGCGCGCGACCGGCGAAATCCTGTTCGGCGGCAGCAACCTTCTCCATTCCCGTATCGACCTCAACATGCTTCGCGCCAAGATCGGCATGGTATTTCAGAAGCCGACGCCGTTTCCGATGTCGATTTACGACAATATTGCGTTCGGCGTGAGGCTGTACGAGACGCTCAGCTCCCGCGAGATGGACGAGCGGGTCGAATGGGCGCTGACCAAAGCGGCGATGTGGGACGAAGCCAAGGACAAGCTGAAGCAGAGCGGCATGGCGCTTTCCGGCGGCCAGCAGCAGC